>NZ_JBSSCV010000014.1:0-79485 GCF_054060065.1 Thermostichus sp. MS-CIW-37
TGGACTCCGTCCCGCTGACGCGAACAGAGATAGGCAGGATGCGATCGCTTCTTTCCTGAACCATGTTCAGGAGAGTTCAGCGTGAATGTATCAGGCTCAACAAAGTACCTCAAGTCATCTAGGGAAGACTGCTCGACGAGTAGTCCTGGGATCCAGACTGGAGAGAGCGGCGGGCCAGCTTGGCATAGGTCTTCACCGTCTCGTAGGGCATCTCCAAATCAGCGGCGATCTGTTGTAAGCTCTCTCCACCTTCGCGGCGGGCCAGGATCGTCGCCCACAGTTGGGCAGTTTTTTCGGCGCGGGATCCCCCTTGTCGTTGCCGCTGGCTGAGAAAGAGGGCGCTCAGCTCCTCGA
This sequence comes from Thermostichus sp. MS-CIW-37, assembly GCF_054060065.1. Taxonomy (NCBI): domain Bacteria; kingdom Bacillati; phylum Cyanobacteriota; class Cyanophyceae; order Thermostichales; family Thermostichaceae; genus Thermostichus; species Thermostichus sp. MS-CIW-37. Next base: position 355 of record NZ_JBSSCV010000014.1, read on the forward strand.
TCCGCTGGGCCACCTGCTCTTCCCGAGAAGGGACAGGGGAGGCGGGTAGCTCTTCGGCCAACCAACCCAGGCGGGTTTGCCCTAGCCCAAAGGGGGTTTTGTGGCCGGTGCCGCAGTAGGGGGCAAGGTGGATCAGGGCTTGGAGCTGCTGCTGCAACAGCTCAGGCGCACGGGAGGAGACAGCCAACTGCACACAGCCGATGAATCCCGTCACGGATCCCTGGCGACCTGCGGTGGTTTTGACCGATTCCAGACGGTGCCGCTGGATGATCACTTCCCCATCCACCCAATCCAGAAAAGGCTCCGCCTCGATGGGCAGACCGGAAAAATCGTTCCAACGGCGCAGATAGCTGTGGAACAGGTTGCGAGGGATCGGCAGCGGCAGATGGTGGCCCCGGTGGCGAAAGCTGGTGGGCGAGACGAAGGAAAGGCTCCAGGAGCGGGGGGAAAGAGGCTGCTCCAACAGTTGACGATAGGTGCGCGGGGGGATCGAGATCTGCCATCCCAGGATCTGCAGCGGGGATCCCCGCAATTCCAGCCAGGTGGGCAGCCGTTGGCACCACCCTCGCAGCCACTCCACCACCGGCGGGTTGAGGCCGGTGATCCACCAGCGGAAGGGGAGATGAGGCGGGATCAGCGGTCGCCCCCCCTGCTCGCGGAACGGCCCCATCAGCCGGGAGAGGGTAAAAGGTTTCTCCGATTCTCCATCGTGCAAATAGGCCGATAGCTGCGGGTCTGTCTCTTGCACCTGGCTCAAGAACCAGGCGTGCAGCCCTTTGGCATAGTGGGGATCCAGCAGGTAAGACCGAGGAGCCTGAACTTCCAAGGTGATCCCCACCAACTCGGATCCCGTCGGCCACTTGCCGTTCGCTTCTCTATCAGCAGATGGCTCTGAGAAACTCAGCATAGGCACAGCCCATTCCCAGTCCACAGCAACAATCAACACAAAACCCAACTTTCCATTGAGAAAATTTTAGAAGGGATCCCTTCTTATTGGGTTTACTCTCGAATTACCCGTTGTACAGTCAGAAAAAATCTCACAATCTGAAGAAAGCCTTGAAATCGTCTGCAACCCATCGCACTCGATCTATACTGCTAGCAAGCTAGAGGACTGAAAACCATGAGGCGAGAGCGTTTATCGGATATGGCTGAAACAATCGGTAACCTCAATGGCATCTCTCGGCTTGATTCGATTGGTTACCCACCCAACCGGCAAACCCTTTTTTGAAGGGCTTTGGTCTTCCGCGAAGGATTAAAAATCGAGGCCAATTGCCCCCAGCCTTTAGGGATCTGTCCGTCGCAGCCGATGGAAGCCCTGTCCAAGACTTGTCTTCCTTTTTCGCATTTCGCAGGTGCTGCTCATGACCCCTACTTCTGCTCCCTCTCCCGTTCCTGTTGCCTTGGCCTGGTGCCTGGCGTGGGGAGAACAGCGGGATCCCCAGTTTGCCCTGGAGACCTTGCAGCAGATGCGGGCCGCCGTTCGCGCCGACAACGAGGCCGGGATCCCAGAAGAGCTACGGCCCATTTTGGCTCAGGTGCGCCAATTTCAGGAGAGCATGGCGGCGAAGACCTTTCCCAGAACCCCGGCGGAGCTGCAATCCCGCTACCCGGAGCTGTGGCAGCAGACAACCCGCATCGGCTTGGTTTACGGGGGGGCCACCAAGATCAAGAGCTATGTCTTCGAGTCGGCCAAGCTGTCGGAAATCCGCGGGGCCTCCGCTTTGTTGGATCGCATTAACCTGGTGGATCTGCCCGCCTTTTTCGGGGATCCCGAGCAAACCTACCTGGGATGGGAAGGTTTGGGGAAAGAGTCTCAAGCGGAGCTGAGGGCCTATGTGGCCGAGCAGATCCGGCCTTGGCTGCAGCAGCACTACCCGGCTTTGGCGCAAGCCCTGATCCCGGAGCTCATCATCTACTCCACCGGGGGCAATCTCCTGGCCTTTTGCCCGGCGGCCCATGTGGACGATCTCTGTGAGGCCATCGAGCGGCGCTACACCGAAGAAACCCTCACCGCTAACGCCTGCGCCGTGGGATCCGCCTTTCGGCTGCTGGAACTGCGCTACGGCCTGTTGCGGGATCCCATCGAACGCACCCCCTGGCTGGATTGGCTGGCGCACCACAAAACCCATCCCCTGGTGAGAGCCTATTTTGGGGATGGCAGCGAAGCCAGATTTCAAGACCGCAAAAGTTTCAACGAGTTGGTGGGTTACCTGGCCGCCCGCTTCAACCACCGCCGCAACGGCAATCCGGATCCCGGTCGCCCCAGCCGCGCCCATCCCGCCTTTTTTGAAACCCATCCCTACCTGCGCCGCGACAGCACCGGCCGTCGCCCTGCCATCGCCAAAGCCGACCTGGTCGATCAGCCCTGGCTCTCGGAAGCCACCGCTCGCAAAGCCCTGGTGGGTCGCCAGGCCAAGCGCATTGAAACAGGCAAGCAAGGGTGGTTCCGCAAGTTCCCCACCTGGGATCCCGGCTTTGTGGAAAGCTGGGTAACGCGATTTGCCCGCTTTCTCAACTCTCCCGCCGGCGAGCCCTACCGGGAGCGCTATTTGCAGCCCCATCAGGGATCTGTCCAGGGGATCGGCGAGGCCCAATCTCTACGGGAAGTGGCCAACGCCAGCCTGGGCAGCCAGGGCTTTGTGGCTTACCTTTACGCCGATGGCAACGACATGGGGGGCTATGTGCAGCAGATCCAAACCCCAGAAGCCTACCGACAATTTAGCCGGGATGTTTCCGAGGCAACGGAAAAAGCCGTTTACCACGCCCTCGCCCAGCACCTGCAGGCCCATCGGCTGCACGGCCTATCCCCAGATCCGGAAACCGGCAGAGACCGCAACGGCGAGTGGATCCACCCCTTCGAGATCCTGACCATCGGCGGAGACGATGTGTTGGTGGTGGTGCCTGCCCACAAAGCCCTGGAAATTGCCGCCACCTTCTGTGAGCAGTTTGAGCAGCTCCTGCTGGACACCTCGGCAACCTATGCAGCTCAATCTTCCGGCAAGGTGCCTCACCGCTACCCGGCGGCAGATCGGAAGCTCTGTCGGCTCTCCGCCTCGGTGGGGGTGCTGATCGCCTCGGAAGACACCCCCATTTACTACGCCGAAAAGCTCACCGAACAACTGTTGAAATCCGCCAAGAGCTACGCGAAAAAGCTGAAGCCCAAAGACAAGGACTGCTCTGTGGCCACCATCGACTTTCTCTCGTTGAAGTCGGTCGCCCTGGTTGTCTCCAGCATCCAGGATTTTCGTCGGGAAGCTCTGGAGATCCGCCAGAACAGCCACACCCTCAAGCTCTACGCCGGCCCCTATACCGTCCCGGAAATCCACGGGTTGCTGAGAACGGTACAAGCCCTGCAGGAGGCCAATTTTCCTCGCTCCCAGCTTTATCAGATTCGCAGCTTCTTGGAAAAAGGCAAACGCACCGCCACCCTCAACTATCTCTATTTCCGCAGCCGCCTGGGCAAAAAGGGGCAGCCGCTGATGGAGGCTTTTGAGCGCACCTGGTGCAAGGCCAAAACCAACGACGGCCACCTTCCCCCCTGGATGTATGTTGAGCCACAGGTATCCTCGTCAACGCCAACCTATGAAACCATCTGGCGGGATCTGGTGGATTTGTACGCCTTTGTGCAAAAACAGCCCCAGGCCGAGGGTCGGCCCGTTCTGGCGGAGGTGGAGTGATGGTGAGACTGGCAGAGCTGCCCCAAGCGGGGCGAACGATCACCTCTATCCCTTTGAGGGCCACCCTCGCCTCTGCCCTGGCGGTGGGAGCCGGCGGCTCCAGCGGCTCCCTGGCGGATAAGCCCCTGCTCAAAGATGCCTTTGGCAGGCTGATCATTCCCGGCTCCCAACTGAAGGGGCGGCTGCGCCACGAGTGCGAGAAACTGGCCCGTGGCCTGGGCTGGGCCATTTGCCGCTCTCCCGACCCAGAGCGCATGTGTCCGCAGCGGGAGGGCAGCGCAGGAAATTTCCACCGCCCCGAATACCAGGTGGAGGGCTACGCCGGATCCCATTGTCTGGTCTGCCAGATATTCGGCAATCCGGCCCTGCCTGCCCGCCTGTGGGTGGAGGATCTCGTCTGCGAGGTGCCGCCAGCAGCTCTGGAACCAACCCTTCGCCCTGGGGTCACCCTCAACCGCCGCCGCCGCACCGCCGAGGATCAGCGGCTCTACCTCATTGAGACCTCTCCCGCGGCTGAGCTGACTTTTTCCGGATCCCTGCAGCTTTTGCCCGATTGCCCTTCCTGGGGCAAAACTCTCCTGTTGGCGGCCCTGCACCACCTGATCGCGCTGGGGGGCAGCAAATCCGCAGGTTTGGGCTGGCTGCACTGGGATCCTGGATCCCTGCAGGCTCTCCAGCCCACCGCAGCCGATTGGGCTTTCTTGGCCCAGGGAGGGAGCTGATGGAAGCCATTCAACTCACCCTAACGGCTCAGTCTCCCTTGGCCATCGGTCGGCAAAAGCCGGGCGGCTCCATCAGCGAGGCCCAGGATTACATTCCCGGCAGCGTGATTCGCGGTGCTCTGGCCGACCTCATGCTCAGCCAAACCCAACATCGCCCTGCCGAGGCGCTGGAAGGAGATTTGGCCGCCCTGTTTACGGCAGCTCGGCCTGCTGTGTTTACCCACGCCTATCCGGGATCCGGCAGCAAGGTCTTGCCGGCCACGGCCTTCAGCTCGAAAAACAATCCCGGCTTCCGCTCAGAGGCGGGCAAAACGGGGGTGTTCGACACGCTCCTGGATCGCTTCTGCTCACAGCGGCTGGGGATCCCGTTCGATCCCACAGAGCCGGACGGTTCCGGGGGAAGAGTGGAGCCCTTCGGGGGGTTCTACAGCCAGCAGGAGTCTGACCTGGGGCCCCGCTACGAACGAGCTGCTGTGTCCAAACGCCTGCTCACGCGGGTGGGGATCAACCGTCGCCGCGCCACTGCTGCCGACCAAATCCTCTACAGCCTAGAGGTGATGAACGAGGGCAAAGCCCGCCCCAATGGGCATCTGGAGCGCTCCCTTTTCAGCGGCTACATCTACCTGCGGGATCCCGAGCTGGCCGAGACCCTCACCCGCTACCTCAACGCCCACGCCCACCTGCTGCGCTTGGGAGGAGGGGTGTCGCGGGGATTGGGCCGGGTCAACGTCACGGCTCGGCGTCTGGCTGCTCCCCGGCCTTCCCTGGCCCAGCGGGTGGAAGCCTTCAACCAAAAGCTGCGGCAGCGCTGGCAACAATGGCAGGTGTTCGGGGATCCCTGGCAGCCCCTTCCGCCGGAGCGGCAGTATTTCTCCATTGGGCTGCAGTCGGGGGCCATTCTCAAAGAGCGCTGGCAACGCACCACCGTGCTCACCCCCCAGATGCTCCAGGAAGAGGCCAACTGCGAAGATGGATCCCTGGCTTTGGAGCTGGCCTTCAGCAGCTACGCCTATGTCTCCGGCTGGAACGCTGCCTGGGGTCTGTTCAAAGATGTAGAATTGGTAACCACGCAGGGCAGTGTCTTTCTGCTGAGCACCACGCAACTGGAGCGTTGGATCCCGATTTTGGCGGAGATGGAATACTGGGGGATTGGCGAACGCACTGCTGAAGGATTCGGCCAAATCGAAGTTTGCAGTCCGTTCCATCATCATTTCTGGGAGAACCCGCTATGACCTTCGCCACCAGCGAGATCACATCGGAACAAGAGCTCAAGATCCAACGGCAAATCCGGCTGGCCGAAGATGATCTGGTCGCCAGAATTCAAGCCGCCTTGGATAACTTCAGAGGTCTCAACAGATTGGAAGAGGCCCAATATCGCAACCTATTGCACGTGGCAGCTTCCACCGAAAGCTCAGAGGTGATCAAGAACTTTTTGCGCTACCAGGTGGGGCGCGGTGACAAGTGGGGGCGGGGCAAAGACTCTTTGGCAGAAGCCATCATCAAAGACATCGACAACTGGATTCATCAAAGGGCTATAGCCATCGCCAGGGAAGCCGGAATTGAAAGAGCATCCCCCAAAGTCAACGAGATCAAAATTGACTTGATTCGGCGCTACCTGGGCTATGGGGCCCGCTACCTCAAGTACAAGCGAGAGGGAGGAGGATCCTAGACCGTGACCTACAGCAGTTTTACCCTTGAGAGAGCCATTTCGACCTTTCAGCTCAGGTCAAGAATCATCCATGGCCTGTTTGCAGAGGTTCCACCGACTGAGTGCTCCGATTACTTGAAAATAACCCTAGATCGCTATCTCGGCTTGGCCACCTCGGTCAACAGCGAAAAAGCCCGCTCCGAGTTTATCATCGCCCCTGTGCTGGGAGAGGTGAAGTACCTATGTCGGGATCAAATCTCGCTGTTTTCCGGCAAGGAATTCAACGTGGATCCCGAGAGGGGGTTGGTGGGCCTATGCGACTACATCATTTGCCTATCCCCTCTCCAACTCTACATTCAAGATCCGGTGGTGATTATCGTTGAGGCCAAAAAAGAAGACTTGATCGGGGGTCTGGGCCAGTGCGTTGCCGGTATGGTGGGGGCACAGGTCTTTAACAAGAACTCCAATTCTCAAGTAGACAGTGTCTATGGAGCAGTAACCTCAGGAACCAACTGGCGATTTGCAAAATTCGAGGGTGACCAACTCTTTATCGATGACGGGGAGTACTTTATCTCAGAAATTGCTCAGATCCTAGGGATCCTCTTGAGTTTTATTAAGGGCTCCGTCTCGCTTCGGGAATGGCAAACCTCTGCAGTACAAGCCTTAACTTGAGCAGCCATTTGAGGGAACAATGTTCGACGTTTTCAAAAACCGCTTGGAAATCACCGGCACCCTCACCACCGTGACCGCTCTGCACATCGGGGTGGGCCGCTCCACCGAACCCATCGGCTCGGATTTGCCGGTTCTCAAGGATGCGCTGGGCCGTCCGCTCATTCCCGGCTCCAGTTTGAAGGGGGCGATGCGCTCTCGCCTGGAAAGTTTCTTGCGGGGCATCAACCCAGAGCTGGCCAGGGATCCCGGCGAATTGACCAGCAGCGAGCAATTTCAGATCATCAACCAAATTAAAAATGACTACAAAGGGGACGATGCGGCTCTGACTCAAAAGCTCATTGAGGCCACCGACTGGGTCTCGCAGGTGTTTGGATCCCCTTGGTTGGCCGGCAAGGTGCAGATCCGAGATTTGCCCGTGGTGCCGGAAGCCTGGTTTGGCCAGTACCAAGAGCGGGATGGCGTGGCCATCGATCGGGATACGGAAACGGCGGCAGATGGCAAGCTGTACGACTTGCAAGTGGTGCCTGCCAGCACCCCCTTCCGGTTTCATGCCGTCGTCGAAAATGCCGAGGAATGGGAACTGGGCCTCTTGGCCATTGGCTTGCACCAATTGGAAACGGAACAGATCCCCCTGGGAGGGGGGCGCTCCCGTGGCTTGGGGGTTGTCCGCCTGCAGATCTCGGCAATCTATTGGTTCGACTCGGAAGGGGATCCAAGACGGCTGCTGGCCTACCTTCAAGAGCTGGTGGCCGGATCCCGACAGCCGCTCAGCCCGGAGCAGGCTGCCGCTTTGCGCCAAGACTGGGTGGAAGCCCTGGTTGCCAAATTAACAACGGCCTCTCAACGGCAATCGGTCGGCCCCCGCCGCTAGCCCTATTTCATGTCAGGAGGGATCCCGATGGTCTTCATGGACTCTACAACGGTTGGCGATACGGTCAGCGTTTTCCACCCCTATCGGTTGACAAACTGGACAGACTGCTTGCCGCCCCAAGCCCCTCAACCAAAAGCTCCTGTTCTGGTGTGAAGGATCCCAGGCTATGCACAAACGCTACGTTAACCATTGCACCCTCTGCCTCACCCTCAAGCCCGATGGCCCTGTTCTCATCAAGGCGGGCAAAGAAGGGGCTGACCCGACGAAGCCGGATATGGAGTTCGTCGAAACCTATCACGGCGGCGGGCGAACGGTCTATTTTCCCGGCAGCTCCCTCAAAGGGGCAATTCGCGCCCATGCGGAGCGCATCGTCCGAACGGTGGGCAGCGACAGACGTCCTGAGGGGGGAGGCTTCAAACTCTGGGCCAGCGATCCCCTCGACCAAAAGGCCAATCAATGGCTGGAAAAAATTGAAGAGCCCCACCAGGTTTACGCCCTTTCTTCCTTTACGGATCAGATGTTCGGCAACACAGCCATCGCCAGCCGGGTCCGCATCGAAGATGCCTATCCCAAGCCGGGAACCCCTCTGCGCCTGGAGGAACGTAATGGGGTGGCCATCGACCGCGTCTTCGGCTCAGTGGCGGTGGGGCCGTTCAGGTATCAAGTGTGCGTAGAGGGATCCTTTCAAACCAAGATCCACCTGAAAAACTTTACCCTGGCCCAACTGGGTCTGCTGGGACTGGCGTTGCGGGATCTGGATGAAGGCTGGTTTGGCATCGGCTTTGCCAAGTCCCGCGGCATGGGCACCGTTCGGGTTGAGTACGAGTGGGCGACGGTGGACTACCCGGGCTGCCTGGTGGAGGAGGGGAGCCAGGAGCTACGGCTGCTGGGATCCCCCCTGACCTGGCCACAGGGATCCCTGTTGGGGGCGGGCGAATTTTTAACCCCCGAAGAGGCAGGCAAATACGGCTTCCCCAAACCCGATTGCCAAGCGGTGCCGGTGGGAGCGGAGCCAATGCCTTTGGGATTTGGGGCGCGGCTGACCTGGGATCAGACGTCTGAGGCCAAGGTGGAACATCTGCTCGCCACCGCCGTCAACAGTTGGGCCAAACTCCTGCAAGCGGAGGCCAAAGCCGTATGAAACCAGCCTACGTCGCCTCCCTCAAGATTCAAGATGGGGCAGAGTCCTCGCTTTCCCAAGTGCTCTCGGCTTGTTTTTCCACTTCTGAAAAAACCTACTCCTTTCTGCGCTGGCCCCATCGAGTCAGCGGCATTCAGGTGGGGATCCCGGCGGATCCCGTCTGTCCAGAGGGGCAAGTTTTCTCCCAACAAGGGGAACTGCGCTGGAAAAGCACCCCCCACGGCTGGGATCTGCTGTATCTGGGGATCCAAGCTCCCCCGGACTCCTTTATCCCTCTGCCGGGAGAGTGGCGGTGGGAGGATCACGCAGCCGACCTGTACAGATCCCAAAATCGAGAAACCCGCTTTCCCAAGCCCCTCAGCCATCCCCAAGATCTCAAGGTGGGCCAGCGCTACTTCCGAGATGAGCGAACTGCCCGCGTTCACTTTATTGCCCTGATTCCGAGGTGACCATGACCCCCCAAGGCCCTCGCCCATTGCCCAACCAGGCCGCATCTGCAAGATCGTCTGCCGGCAACAGCAGTCGAGGTGGAGGCAAACCAACCGTGTTTCCCAAACCCTACGAGCTGATCCCGTTTCCCACCCAGCGCCCCACGCTGGAGCGGCCCGCCGGCCACGCCCAGTTCCATCCCGATAGGTTGCACGGCACCCTCTTTCTCACCCTAACGGTGCAGACTGCCGTCCACATCTCCACCGGCCACTTGGCCTTGGGCAGCGATGTCGGGGTGAAAGGGATCCCGGTGCTCAAAACCATGACCACCACTCCCAACGGAAGGCTTAAAATCCAGGGCAGCTCCCTCAAGGGGGCCATCCGGGCCATGTATGAGGCGATCACCAACAGCACCCTTGCGGTGATGACGAGCGAGTACAAAAATCAGATCCCCCCGGAGCGGCACCCCTGCCGCAACAAGGAGCAGCTTTGTCCGGCCAGCCGCGTTTTCGGTGCCCTGAACTGGCAGGGATTGGTGGAGTTCAGGGATGCCATTGCCACCGGCACCGGATCGGGTGGCGGATCCCTGCCCCCGCTGTACTGTCCTCGCCCGGATCAGTGCAAAGCTTACTTTAAAAAGGAAAACGGCAAAGTCATTGGACGCAAGTTCTACTACACCCACAAAAAAGCTTTGCAGGGCAGTTCAAGGGGAACACCCACCCAGCAAGCGATGCAAAACACGGTTTTCAAAACCCAAATCCATTTCAAAAACCTCACCCCTGCTGAGCTGGGCACCTTGCTCACGGTCTTGGGGCAGGATCCCAAGCATTCCATGCTGCTGAAGGTGGGGGGCGGCAAGCCCGTGGGCCTGGGATCCCTGCAGGTCACCCTCGACAAGATCGAGCGGCCCGGCAACCTAAAAGATCGCTACAGCCGCTACGATCCCCCAGAAGCCGATACCCTGGAAGGAAAACGCCTCCAAGCCTTTGTGCAAGAGCAAATTGGAGCTGCCCAGGGCTACATCTTGCCCGAACAACTCAAGCGATTGGCCGCCATCCTGAGTCCCACTGCTCTGCGCGAGCCACCCACCGGAGTGTACTGAGGGTTCCCCCATGCTGTCAGACACTGTCGATCTCAGCCCCCAATCTTGGGATCTCGCCCACGGCATCGCCATGACCTTGGCCAAAGAAAGGGTGGATGTCGACGAGTTGAGCAAGTGCATCGCCTATCTGCGCTCGGTCGCCCATCACCCTGACGCGGGATCCCGCTTTTTCCGATTCACCGGCGAGCTGGTGCGGGAAACTGGCCTATGCCGTACCCAACAAACCAGAAGATACTATCAGCTTATTGACGAAACCTGCAAAAGGTACTTGCAACCTCTGCAGGACAGGCCGGCAGAGATGCTGCAGATCCTGGGCTGGGCAGCCCGGCTGGCCCGCTACTACAAGGATGGAGGGAGCCCCATTGGCGAGATTCCCCAAGGGGCGGGAAACAAATCCCAGGACGACAGACAACAACAAAACCATCAACACCAACAAGACCAGGCCCAGCATCAGGCCCGCAAAGCCTGCTTCCAGACCGGGCAAAAGCTGAAGGCCACCATCACCAACATCAAGGGCAACGAAGTCACCTTCCAGATTCTGGACACAGACACCAAGCTCACCCAGAAGAAGCCCAAACAGGCGGGATCCCTCTCGGTGGGGCAAGAGGTGCAGGTGGAAGTTCTGGATCTAAAGGAAGATGGCAGAATCCGCAAGGCCAAGCTGCTCTGAGCACAAAGCGGAACAGAGCCCTCGAAAAGTTTGAGTTAACCGGCCATCCATGCAGACCATCATCATGACGGTGGGCACCTCCTTGCTCACCAACCTTGACAAAGACCTGCAGCCGCAGCGTCCCTGGGTAGGACAAAAAAACATCGGGGATCCCCAGCGTGCTCTGGCTTGGATGAAAAAAGTAGACCTGGAATTGATCAGTGCCGAAACCAACACCTACTTGCGACTGGATCCCACCTCGAATGATGCCTTGATTTTGCTGCACTCAGAAACCCCCGACGGATTGGAGTGTGCCCAGATTTTGAAGCTCTTTTTTGAGCAAGAGCTGGGTCAGCAGCAGGTCTCTTTGGTTCCCCTTCCCGGCATCAACTACGAGCTAGAGGGATCCTCTCTGGAGCGGATGGCCGAGCTGTTGAAACAGTTGGCAGAGAGCGCCAAGGGGATCGTCACCTTTGCCGCTACCGGCGGGTTCAAAGCCCAAGCCATGATCATGGCTGTGGTGGGCAGCCAATTGGGGGTCCCGGTTTGCTACATCCATGAGCAATACAAATCCCTGGTCTACTTGCCCTACCTACAGCCGCAAGTTCAGCCCCGGCTCCCACGGGCAGATCTCCCCGATTCAGGCCGAGATCGCTCCCAGATCATCCAAATCCGAAGCGATGCCAGCCATCACCGACCCCGCAGTTGGGCCAAAGTGGAAAGACTCCTGCGAGACATTCCCTGGGTGGATCTGGTTCGATACGATCCACACGCCTACGCTGCCCCCAAAAACAGCGTCAAAGCCTCAAACCGCAAAACCGAAGATGGCCGCCACATTCTGTGGATCCACCTCCACGAGAGCCAGGACACCCACCTCGCTGTCAGAGTAGAAACCACCGGCTACACCCCCGAGCACCTAGAGCTGGCTGCCACCGAATTGCGGCAACGCTTGGGCCGTCTGCTTTGAGTGTTTCCATGTTTCCATTAATTCCACTTCCCCGAAGGGAAGCGACACAGTATCTTGGGACAAAGATTGGTTGTCCCAACGGTTTCCATTAATTCCACTTCCCCGAAGGGAAGCGACATGAACGAGTTATTAGACGTTCTTACTCAAATTCGCGTTTCCATTAATTCCACTTCCCCGAAGGGAAGCGACGCGGGGCCGCTGTCGATCCCTGCAAAGGGATCATTGTTTCCATTAATTCCACTTCCCCGAAGGGAAGCGACCCGCAAGGGATCCTTTTTTTCGTCCCCTATAGACAAGTTTCCATTAATTCCACTTCCCCGAAGGGAAGCGACATTCTATTGCCCAATCTTCTGTAATTCTCTTCCCAAGTGTTTCCATTAATTCCACTTCCCCGAAGGGAAGCGACAGCTAGGGAGGAAATAATCGAGGAATTCGCCAAGAAAGTTTCCATTAATTCCACTTCCCCGAAGGGAAGCGACTGCGTGACACGCTCAAGCACATGAATGAGTCTTGGCAGGTTTCCATTAATTCCACTTCCCCGAAGGGAAGCGACCTCAGTGGGATAAGCTCCCTTAGGCACGTAGAAAAGTTTCCATTAATTCCACTTCCCCGAAGGGAAGCGACTTTACAGAGAATGCTGATGTACTTGATTGGTAACTAAAGTTTCCATTAATTCCACTTCCCCGAAGGGAAGCGACTCGCACGTTGGCGCTTCAGAAGCGCCTGTTGCTTATAGTTTCCATTAATTCCACTTCCCCGAAGGGAAGCGACGGAGGGATTGGATTTGTACATTTAATCCAGCCGTAGTCCAAAGGTTTCCATTAATTCCACTTCCCCGAAGGGAAGCGACTCTCCCCCATTATAACCCTTACCCAGAGCGGGATCCAGGGGCCTAGATCGACAGGGTCTCGTTTTCGGCTGCAATTTCCCCTTGTTTTTCCCCGCCGAGGGGCCTGAAACCCTTGCCCAGAGCGGGATCGACCGGGTCAACGGAAGAATCAGGGTTTGAGGCTTGTCGCCGACCCTGTCGCTGAGACTGTTAATGTAGGGCCTCATAGGGATCCTTTCGCCTCCGCCTGAACAGGTAGGGATCCGCCGGGGGCTCTGGGTCTGACCTAAACCACTGGTAGCAGATGAGCTGCACATCCTCTTGGGTGAAAAATGTCGGGCTCCGGTGGCGGGAAGAGGACCCCTTATACAATCCCTCATCGATGAACAACTCATCCAACGAGTGAATTAGATTGGCAACATCCCGATTCTTCTGATAGTTTTTCCAGAATTCCTTACAGTCTCTCTCGTAAGTGCGAATGCTTTTAGTATGTATAACCAAATCAAGAACCCGTTGTCGGGCCTCTTCAGTCACCGCATCAAGTTCAATAGCATCCTCTACCTCAGTGAGGACGAGATAGATTCGTCTCAACCATTGAGGCAAACTAGGTTGCAATAAAGAGCTACCCTGGCTTCGATTCAGCAGATTCAACAGATTTTGGATCGCAGGTTGTAACACCTCGAAGATCTCACCATCAAAAGGCGCAGGCGGTAGATCATCGGGCTTTGGAAAATCCTCTGGCCGGCAATAGAGAAGCTGAAAGATCGATCCCCAATCGCTTTGGAGATGATTGACATCTACAGAAATTCGGCCTCCTATTCGAGGGTAGAAATGCCAGAAGTGCCGATCTTTGACTTGAAAAGCTAAAAATAGTCCATCCTGCGGAGCTTGGTAGCGTGTGCTGTGGATCCCAAGTGGGATCTCCTCGACCGCTTGCAACCCCGATTGCTGGATAAACTCCAACAACGGAAACCGCATTTCATCCATAGAGACTAAGTCAACTTTCTTCTCCAGAGCCTGCAGTATCTCACTCTGAGCACTGGGAGTTTGAGCTTCCTTCAGGAGTCGGATCTCCTCTAATGAACGCTCCGAGATTACCTCTCCCAGCACACTGGCATCCAGACCCACCTGCTGATCGATCAGGGCAATCCGCTGTTGCAACTTGCGCACCAATCCCAACAGCAGTTCCAGTCCTTGCTCGGGAAAGCCATTAACGATCGTCAACTCCTCGAATGGGGATCCCAGTCGATCGATGCGGCCTGCCCGTTGGATCATTCGCACCGGATTCCAATGCAGATCGTAATTCACAAGGACTGCTGCTTCTTGAAGATTTTGTCCTTCAGACAACACATCGGTGCAGATAAGCAGATCGATTTGCTCTTCAGGCGAACACCCGACTTCCTGATAATCCTCTCCACAACCCGAAGGATTACTAAATGGCCGATTGACCCGTGGCGCGAATCTTCTCACCAGCATTTCCCGTTCCCGGCTTGGGGTTTTTCCGGTTAATAACCCCACCCGCAAACCTGAGGAGAAATTGCGATATCTGCTCCGCTTCTCAGCCATTGCCTCAAGCCATTGTTTATCTTCCAGCAACTGCTGGTATAAGTATTCGGCTGTGTCTTTAAAGTAGGTGAAGACAAGCACCTTGTCCTGTTCCAAGCTGAGCATCATTCGTTTAAAAGCCATCAGCTTAAGATCAGAGTCTTCTCCTGACTGCACCCTTGCCTGGATACGGGTGAGATCTTGAATAATCTGAGCCAGTGTTTTTTGATCGGCCTGGATTGCCTGGGTCAGCTTGTCCAAATCATAGTCTTCAGGGTTGACCTCAGGCAGAGATACCAGCACCTGCTCCACTGAATCCTCTTGCTCCTCAGCTTCCAGAGCCATCAGGCGTCGATAGCTGGATCCATCTAACAAGTGACCCTGCTGCAGCAAGTCCAAAAATCGTCCCTGGAAGTCAGATTGCCAGCAGATGCTGACCTCAAAAGCCTTGATTGAACTCTCTAGCCGCTTGAGATAGAGGGTTTTCATCAAGCTGCCGATCACTTCATTGCGTAACTGACGGTCGGTTAGCTTATCATTCTTCTGGCGCACATAGTTTTCCAGGTTATAGGGAGCCAGGTTCAGATTCTCAATGTAGGCAACCCAACGGCTATAGAGACCTTGGAAGCTACTCTCGAAGTTATAGGTAAATTGCTTCAAAATCCTGCGCGGAAAGCGGATCTCTTGGCCACCGATGATAATCTTCTCTCCTGCCTGTTGACGTTTCAGCACATCCAGGCGGGATCGACGCACCATGGTCTGAAACAACAACTCGGTGATCTGCCCCTCACCTTTGTCCAGCTTCTTAAACAGCGCGGATAGATTAGGGATCCCCCAGCTACTGTAGTAGTGATCATCGTTGCGGGTGAGCAGCAGCACCTGATGATAGAGGTCAAAAATTGTGTTGTTGATGGGAGTAGCCGTGAGCAGCACCACCCATTTGTTGCGGCGTCCCCCACAGATCAGGCGTTGCAAGTTGGCATATCGAGCGGTTAAGTTATTCCGGAAATTGTGGGATTCGTCCACAAGGACAATGTCGCAGTGGCTGTAGCGTCGGCTGTTGAAGTCAGATCGCCCTAGCTCCTCTTGAGACAACAAATCGGCCACCAAACCGAACTCTCTCAGCTTCGGCTCCCAGACGAGATTGCGAACTTGAGCCGGGCTGATCACCAAGGCCCGAGGCAGGTACCCCGGTTTTCGTCGCTCCGCTAGAAGATGGTCGATCAGCCGCAGTCCGATATAGGTTTTGCCCAAGCCTACCGCATCTGCAACGATGACCCCCCCATGGCGCTCCAGCAATTCTAGGGCTCGTTCAAACCCTTCCTGCTGGAAATCAGCCAATTCTAGGGTTGTGGCCTGCCCCTTGACCACTGGATCCTGCTTCGGCTGGAACAGGGTGTAGAGGCAGCGCATCAAGATTTGATGAGGAGTGTAGGCACGGCTGCCAAATTTGGATCGATCCAGCTCAGCAATAAGTTTCGATTTATAGTCTTTGTCCACACTGGGATGCTCCCAAAACTCTGTAAACCAGGTGTTGCGCATCTCCTGGGCTGCCTGGGCATTATCAAGCAATACATTTAACTTGGTGTTGCCTTCCAAACCGGGAACAGTAAAATTGCTGGATCCCACAATGCTGTAGCTGGGAAATAGATAAGCTTTGGCATGTAGAAAGGGTGTACGTTCCCCGATGGCCCCATACAACCGAACATCCACATGATCTTGCTTGAGAAAGGCAATCAGACGATCGATACACTGCTTGTACTCCAACTCAAAGGTGGAAGTTTCCAACTGCCTCTGAAGCTCGCGGCGAAGATAATCTTGGAGATCAATTCGATGGGGCTCTGCCGGTTTGATGGTGGGATCCCGGCCAATCAGCAAGCGCAGACGGGCGAGCTTATTAAAAGCTCGCTCCAGTTTGATCCAAGCCTCGATACGGAAGAAGCCGGTAGCAATATCTAGCTCAGTCTGCTTTTCCAGAAAGATCAGCCTCTGGATAACATTCGTTAATTTATGTCTCTGATTATCAATATATGTCGGTAGCGACATATGGATTACCATCCTTCCTTTTAATGCTTATTTGTTAATGCTTATTTAGGCCAACTTCTGCAACGAGCACGCAGAGACCGAAGCGCTTTTTCCTCAATCTGGCGCACCCGCTCGCGACTGAGGTTCCAAAGCCGACCAATCTCGGCCAGGGAATGAGGTTTATGGCCGTTTAACCCAAAGCGAAGGGTAAGCACCTGTTGCTCTCTTGGCTTAAGCAAGGCGAAGACTCTCTCAAGCATTTCCTGATGCTCCATCTCCTCCCAACTAGGTTCTGGGATCCGAGACCGATCCGCGAGGCTATCCACCAGCAAAACATCCCCAAATAGAGGTGCATCCAGAAAGCCGATCCCCTGATTCCAATCCAGTAATTGTCGGATTTCTTCAGGAGAAAAGTCGCAGACCGAAGCCAGATCCGCCACAGTGGGAGTCCGCCCCAAATCTTGCGACAACTGGCAAGCCACTTTCTTCAGGCGCCGGATCTTTTCCCAGACATGACTGGGCAGCCGGATCAGACGAGCTTGAGTGTCTATTGCTCGAGTGATGGACTGTCGGATCCACCAGGTGGCATAGGTAGACAGGCGGTTTCCACGGGCATACTCAAACTTCTCGATGGCTCGGATCAGACCCAAGTTACCCTCCTGGATCAGATCCAATAGATCAAGCCCCTGCTCTTGATAGCGCTTGGCAATGAACACCACAAGGCGCAAGTTGTGCGCAATCAACTTCTCCCGTGCCCGCGTCGCCTGCTCGGTGCCGGGGAATGTGGCCATTTGGCGAAACAGATTTACCTCCTCCGCCTGACTCAGGAGCGAGTAGCGGCCAATCTCGCGCAGGTAGGCTTTTACACTATCTTGCAGATCCCGCTGTTTAGCCCGTGCCGCCTCTTTTTGTTGAGTTGCGGCATACTGCAACACTTGCTGCTGGTGCTGTTGGGCGGCCCGTAGCGACCGACCCTGCAAGACCAAGTTGCGGATCCAGTTGCGCTCTTGGTAAGAAGGATCCTGGCAGTTGACCTGGAAGCTGTAGACCTTCCCAGCTTGGCTGCTGCTGGTGATGTGCAGACAGTGGTAACCATCGGCTGTGGCCAGCAACAGGTAGGATTCTGGGCGTTGGGCCAGACGTCGGGCCAGCTTGTGCATCAGCACACCCAACTCTGGAGAGCCGGGCCTCACTTCAAACAGCAGCACCACCTGCCGGAAATATCCCTGCCGATATTCTGCCAGGACATATCCAGCCCGAAGTCTGTCAAAATAAGCCGGCAGCTCCAGCACCGTTATATCCAACGGTTGCCCCACCAGAGCGTACCCCAAGGATGCAAAGAGATCGGCCACCTCGGCGACCGATCGGATCCCTCGAATGTCTTCCACATCCAGTTGAGCAACCACTGCCCTACTCCGGTGACCTGTTGTTACTTTAGTTGGGCTCCCGTGCTCAGCCCTAACCACACAAAGTATTGGAGAGTTCTGCTTAAAACCTGGAAAACCTTTGCCGGACAAATGTTTTGGGCGTTAGAGAAGAAAGTGGCCAATACTTTCTTTTACGAGCTTTCTTGCTCCTGATCGGCTAAGGGATCCCTGTACAAAACCGAGATCGCCTGCCCCGCGTCCTGAATCATTTGCCGAAGGGGCTCTGGGCTGACCACCAACACCTCTCCCCCAAAGCCCAAGATCCAGCGCTTGAGGTCGACATCCTCTAGGGACCAAAGGGGCAAGACCACCTTGAGCCGGTGGGGAAACCGACTGTCTCCCGTGGGGGGCAAGTTGAAGATAGATCTAGGCCGCGAAGATCCGGAAATACGGGGGGACATACGCTGGTGCTTAAAGCGTCGGGTGCCCTCGCTCACGAAGGGGAAGATCCGGTCGCTAAACCAAAGTTCCAGAGTTACTTCTGCTTGGCGGCGCTCATTGGGATCCCGACTGAGGATCTGCTTCTGCAGATGCGGGTCATTGCCCAAAAAGATCCCAGCACTGACATCGTAGAGCTTGTGCAGGCGTTCTAGGGCAGCCAACTGCTCTTGGCGGGAGCGCGTTGCACAATGCCGCCGGTTAAGAAAGAGCCGATCCATCCGCTCAAACCGCATCAGTCCCTGCCTCTTCGGGCTGTGATACTCGCAGCCCAGGTACCAGGCAATTTGATGAAAGACCAGTTGCAGGGGCCAAATGCGAAAGCTCTCCACATCCTCTCCGGGGAAGGTGGCTCCCGGCAAACGCTTCACCTCCAGTAACTCCCCCCTCTCCATCGCTTCCTCGACCACCTGCAGGCCACGACGATCCGCCAAGGTACCGGAAGGAGCCAAGGTGGGATCCACAATGGGTTGATTGCCCAGCCGACGAGTGGGGTAGATCTCAGAAGTATCAATGCGGCTGAGGCGCATACGCTGCTCCACCATTTCATAGACCGCCTGCTCCCAGGGGTTTTCCAGAGCACGAGTGCTTACCTGCAAAAGCCGGTAGATCTGCTTGAGTTCATGGCGAGTGAAGATCCCAGAGTGAGTGAAGTAGCCCCGCTTCATCGGGAAGGATGGCAGAATCTGGTAGGGCTTCAAGACCTTTTCGATGTCCTTGCGGATGGCATCTCTGTTTTGCCCTCTCACCCAGCCCCGTTGCTGTAGCTCGCGGTTCAAGCTTTCCAAGCTGCCCAGCTCGGGATCGAAATGGAAGGGTTGGGTCAAGATCAGGCGAATGGTATAAATCAAGCGGCTGAAGCTATCCCAGTCAGAATAAGCGTGGGTGGCAAAGGTCAGAGGCTGCCGGTTTTCGGGTTGAACCAAGAGCTGGTGCTGCTCCCCTGCACTGTTCTCGCCGGCGTGACAAAGCAAACCACTCTGCTTCAGCCAGATGAGATCTTTAGACAGCAGTTCAGGATCGGCGTACACGGATCGTTTTTCAGAGGCAATCCGGTGGGTGATTTCCTCCAGGGTGCTGCCGGGATGATGGATCAAAATGGCGAGAAGATGGAGCAAGCGCTCAAAGTCAAGCAGCCGAGAGTAGCCATGTAGCGTCGCCTTTCGAGTGGCGTTCTGACGGTTGATCAAGGTGCGAGGAATACCACTGACTTTCTCGAGAATTTGTTCTTGGGTAGGCAGGGATCCAGATAAATCTAAGGTCAGTACATCTAGGAATCCCTCTGCGGGTATGGGTGGAAAAGTCTTTAATGCCTGAGCCATTGCTTCCATCGAAGAGACTGGCACTTGACGATCCCGCTGCTGATTTCTCTGCTTACAGACCTCTAGGGGAGTGGTCAGATGCCACCCAATCCAATTTGCGCCGGGCAACTTTTGCAGCAGATCCAGCCGCCAGGAACGGTAGGCATTGGTAGCATCGTAGATAATGACTTGGCCCTGCTGATAAGCCTTGTGAATCCGAGCAAGAGCCAAATCCTCAATTTCCGACCAGTTGCCCTGGATTAAGGGATCCCCGTACAACTCTTGACGAATATCATCAGTGCTAACAACTTGAGAACCTTGCCAAGTTGCGGCCAAGACTTTTGCCAGGGTTGACTTGCCGCTGGCGGGGATCCCGATAAGAACGTGGTTGTAGTGGGAAGAGCTTATGCTTATCAATTTGCCCTCCTTTAGGAAGCACGCAGATCCAGAAGAAGTTTTTCCATTACCCATTTCTTTAGACTAGTGTAGAGATAGAGATCATCGCCTTTAGTAAAATTCTGCTTATCAATATTGGGCAGTTGTAAAAGAGGAGATGAGAGAATATTCGCCAGAACTTTTAAGATTTCTTCATAAAGACAGGCTCCTATTCGTTTTGCCTCCTTGTTTAACTCAGAGATACGGTTACTGGAAAATCCTTGACTGTCATGAATCATCTCGTTACGCTTGTAGATCCAAAACTCTAAACTGTTAATTTCTCTTTTTAAGAGAGATAAAGATTCACTCTCGCTGTCTTTTTTGCGAATAGCAAGAAGGATATCTAAAAAGCTAAGCTTGCTCGTACGATAGAGAATCTTTGCGTATTGGCCATTCCTGACATAATCCAAGGAGTCCAGCAAGCTGAGCTGATCTTGAGGCAGCAGTTTCCTAATTTCACGAATCTCAACCCGGAAGCCCACAGCAGCGGGTTCCAGATATCTGTTGCCGCCAAGTTTTTTGATGGCCTCGTCGAGAATCTCTTCACAAAGTGAGGACATTCTTGAAAGAAAATGGGAAACTTGCAAATTTTGTTTATATATTCTGCATTGAGAATATAAGTTAAGCAAAACTCTGTAGTTCTCGATGGCCTGATTGATTTGAGCATCTAGATCCAAACTTATATCCAGATTCATCTCTTTTTTGGAAGCTCTAGCAGCCTCAATGTCTAAGTTTATAAGTGAGTCTGCTACTTCTAGCCCTTTGATTGCTTCATCAACCAGTCTCCTGCTGGAACGTAGCTGTGACTTGCTGACTACGCCCTGCTCAATTTGAAAAGACAGAATGGATTGCCAGCTCTTGAGAACTTGACAAGCTCCCGCAAAGTCAAAACGTTCTAGCAGTTGCATGACAACGCGATATTTCTGTGTCCGCTGGTATTGCCAATATGAAGTCCGAGTGCAAGGCGAGGGCTCCCCTCGAAGCACCTTCTGCTTTGAAAGAACCGGATCCAGAAACAGCAGCTTGGGGATGTCAGCAGTGATTGATTGCAGACGAAGGGCTGTCTGCATTTGAGGGGTTCCACCTTTAGTACTGACAAGAACCACCTCGTTTGAATCAATCTCGTCAACAAAGAAGCGATAATACTCGTTGAGGACAAGATCCTGTTGGTTAGGTTTGACGTTCTGAGGGATCACTCGCTTTAGAAAGAGAATATCCTCCCGCTGTAAATGTCTCTCAATCCACCTTTTAATGATCTCGAACAAGAAGCAAGTATCCTGATGCTGAGGGGGATTTTGATTGGTAACAAAAATGTTGATTTTTTTAACTGAAAACTCCTCAATGGCGGTATGGATTACCCCCCAGATTCTTCCAGGTCGAATGCGCTCCTGCCAAGAATCTGGCTCCTGTTGATAGGCGGCAAGAAGTTTCTCTGTTAGTTCGCGGAAGCTGTAGGCATTCCTGCCTTGACCTCTAACCTCTACACCCAGCTCTTTGCAGAGCCCATTGGCAACAAAGTCTTCTCGACTACTTCTTTCCCATATCACTTTTTCGTCTTCTGTTAGATCTTCGGCAACTTCGTTTGGTTCATCTCGATCAAAGCCTACAGGAATGTAGTACTCAAAGCCTTGAATTTTTACTGTCAGATCAGAGGTGCCAATGTTAGCAATCAGAGTAGCCATAGTTCCTCACTTAGGATCAAAGTTCACCTTCTCATAGATGTCTTTCAGGGCAAGTTGACAGAAGCTTCGGAGCGAGAATGGGCAATCATAGCTTTTGCTCCTGGATCCAGTTGCGTAGATTCTGTTCAGCCTGAATCTCATTCTCTCGAGCCTCTGATAAGAATTGGTAGAGTCTGTCTTTGGGAACCCCTGGAAAACTAGGACTGATTTCTAACTCTTGGTAGCCTTGCGCAGTAAGTTGATAGATTCACAGTTCCTCACCATTGAACCGCCACAACTCAGGGATCCCTATGGCAGCATAGAGGGCTAACTTGTTGATAGTACTGTGGATTATGTCAACTTCCACCACCAGATCTGGAGGCGGATCTTGGCTAAAATCTACAGTGCGTCCCTTGACTTTAGGTTGATTCTGTAAGTAGTAGGCATTGTCAGGTTCCGCCCCTCGATCTATGTGGGGATAATTAAGAGTTGTAGAGCCCATAGTTTTAATTTGTCCTAAGTATGCAGTAGCCAGGATGCGTACGAAGAGATCAATCATCCTGACCAAAAACTCGTGATCTTCGAGTGGCATGGTGATTTCCAGAGTACCCCGGTCGTAGATCAAGCGAGAAGAACGGTGCTCTCCTAGTGCCTGAAGGATCTGCTGGTAGCGATCCCAGGTAAGGTGATGGAAAATGACCCGTTGTTCGGGAAGATGTGAGCGAGTGGGAATGATGAGCATATCAGACTTCATCTCCTCGAGATCAGTCTAGAAGGAGCAAAAAGATCATCTTTTCAAGGCTGTTCAGGCTTCAGACCAAAGAGATGGAGACTGCCTTGTATTCGAGATAAGTCATCGAGAAACTGGGAACGGACATGCTGGCAGCCAGCTTGGACACCTCCCATGAATAAGCAGACCACTTCCTGGCATTGAGTACCAGCTTGTTTGTGCTTAATCTTGTGTCTCCTAATCGTCACCCAAGAGCAATGGGCACTGCCTCGCGCAGCATCTCCGCCAAGATCGGGGTTTCGCTTGTAGTTTCTGCGTTGATCTTGTTGATAAACCAGCCCCATACCATCTCCTCGCGTACTTTCTGCATCATTGGGATCAACCCAACTTAAATCTGAAGCATTAACCGGATCCTGTTCAGGGCCAGGGACGGCGAATACGGCACAACTGCTGGGTGAAAATGCCTCACAGTTGGGATTCTGGGATCCACTGAGCAAACGTTCCGGCCAGATTTGTCCAACTTTTTGATACCACTCTTCGTATACTTGCCTCCATTTTTCTGGTTCAAGAGGTATTCCAAACACCCTGTACTCACCCTTAATTTTGATATCAAGCGTCAGGTGACTGCCTCGGGCTGCAGGAACCGGAGAGTTGTCTCTTCTTTCCATCATGAAAATGTGAAGTGGTCTTCTCCAACCTCGCCCTACTCCTCCGGTCATCACTGCAACTCGCACAATGGGGAGAAGGATTCCCATGAGGATCTCTTTGGGAGCTTCAATTCTAAGTTCTCCCTGCCATGAGTAGAAGGTTGGGAAGTTTTTTGACTTGCGTGCCCAGGGATCCCCTTGGATCATTTCCAGCCTTATGCACCCTTTTTGAGACTTAGGTTCTAGGGTTCCAAAAAGCTCGCTTGCTGTCTTCTCTGCATTCTCTTGGCTCATAACTCCCAAGAAAAATCGCAGTGCCCAGGAGCGGAGCCAGCCTCGCCAGTGAGAAGGTCGCAGCTCCAGGGTTTTCATGTCAGGGCCTGCATTACCCTGGCTGGAGAGACGGAATCTAAAGAGCACACTTGATATGCTTTCATTTGACTGTCTGGATCCCTTGTGGTCAGGAACCAGAATCCGACCATATCCAGAAGCAGTGCGCCCGCCTATCCCCAGGACTTTTAGGGCTTGCTGAACCCACGACCAAACTTCATCAACTTCTTCTTCAGTTGTGCCGGGAACGCCTTGGATGGCCACGAGAAAATCAACAGGTCTCTGACCATCACCCAGTGTGTAGAGCGATAAAGGAGTGCCCTGACCTTGGTGAAACACCTGGAAGTTCTGTTGAGGATTGACGATATCCAGGCTTAAACGGGTAGGCTCTAGGGGCCAAGCGTCGAGAAATTGAATTTTTCCTGCCGAGATGACAGTCCCTTTTTGAAATCCAAGGAGGGCTTCCATCTTGGGGATCCGCTCCGGTTGTTGTTTTGCCCAGGCCCGGACGATCCCTCGGATTGAAGAACCCGGGATGTACCCATTGAGAGGCAAGTCGGGCATAAGTTCCCAGTTTTCGCCAACATTGCGCTTATCCTCTGGCCGACCTTTTTGGGGCCGCCATGGCCCACAGGGTTCCCCTGCTGAAACAAGAGTTTCCACATCGGGATGAGGATAGGATCCCACTTTTGCTCGCCAACGCAAGGTAAAGGTTCCCTGGCGAAAAAGGTTTGTGGCTCGCTTTTGATGTTGCTGAGCTATTAGCTTAATTAGACGCGGCCCCGTGTACATCAGTGTTTTCTCCATTCGTGTCTCCTGAAAGATAAGCTCTGGCCCAAAAGTTCCAGTGATTTGCCAAGATTAAAGATCGTCTCCAAAGGGCGAGGTATTCTACAGGTTGGTCGCTTGCCAGAGCTTGGATCCTCTGCATTAATGCTTTGGGCTCTAGAGAATTATCTTCGGTAACCAGTTGCCCCAATAAAGAAGTCCAGACAGGAACTGTTCTCTGTCTCACCTTACCTTCTTGAGCATTGGACTGGTTAACGTATCCTATGGCCGAGAGCAGGCCGAAAACTCTCAGGTGTTGAGAAAGTCGGAGTACCGCATTAAGATCCTCCTGAGAAAGAAACTCTTTCCCTTGGGATCTCATGTACTGTTGAATGTGTTTATAGGCCAGTAAGCTGGTATGCTCTGGGCGTACGCTTGCTGATCGCTGCTCAGATGGTGCAGAGTCGGAAGAGCTGTTGATCTCCCCCCGCTGGTGAGAAGGCACAGCTTTGTTTTCCAATTTGGAGTTTGGAGTAACAGGCTTAGAAAAGCTCTTCATGTCCTTGTTCTTCGACATTCTTAACTCCTAACAGTGTTCTCAGATTTAGCTTGTGGGGTGGGATCAGAGGCATTGGAGACCCATCCTTGAACCCAGCCTCGCCCAACATTGGCTTGCCCCCCCACCTGGAACAAACCTTGGAGAACATTGATCAAAATCTCATGCTCTTGGGTGAGGTTTTCCTGGTTGGGCAGGGGGCTATATCCCCAGGCGAAGTAGAGAATGGTGTCACGAGGAATGCACACATCTGTCCAGAACACCTCTGCTGAGCCTACCTGGTTGGCTCCTTCCGAATCTTCCTGGATCTTGTTGCGGATCTGTGTCCAAAGGGAGTGCTCCATCAAGATCTGGAAATCGCTGTCGGGAAGAATGATCCGATTATTTTTCCAGGTTGCTTGGGTATCCCCCTGTAAAACAGCGGGCCATTCCCCGGCCAGTGAGAAGGTCTGCCCTTCAGGGAGTTTCTCAACACGCACTTCTGCGTCTGCCACAACATAAACGCCAGGTTTTGTTCCTACAGGGGCTTTGGGCAGAACTGGAAGAGGCTGACGGCACAGCAAGGCGTGATCTCGCAGTAGAGAATGACAACTTACCCAACAGAAAACGGAATCGGATCCTTTTAGAGACATGGTGCGCATCGGCACCCACAATAAACGGGCATCTCCAAACCAGACTTGGTGAACCCCCATTTGGCCATCTTTTTGGAGTTCTCGTCCAAAGAGAGTATCGGCAATTGTCGGATCTTGAAGTGTTACCTCGTTCCGCAGGCTTCCTCGCAAAGAAGAACCTGGGATGTAAGGAAAGTTGGTGTGAGATTCACGGGCAATTTCCAGGATGTTGCCTAGGTCGCCTTCTCCACCGCAATGGATGGGGGCAAGGCTGTAAAGATAGCCAACGCGAAAGTCAGGTTGAATCATTTCACAATCCCCCACAAAAGTGTGCCGTAATTCAACGATGCAAAAGTCTGCAACTGGGCGCATGGGTTACCCACAAGCTGCCTTGGCGGTGGCGGATCCCCCTTAAAGTGATACACCGTACCGGCGGGAATGAAGGCCCGTTGGGGTAGCAGCGCAAAGTCCAATCGCTCACTGCCCTGCCGCCGAACCGCAGAAATTCCACCCCAAAGCAAGGCCCGATCCGTAGCGCATCCTGCCAGATAAGGCTGCCACTGGGAAGGGTAAGCCTGATAGATACGGGGATCCGCTTCAGGCTGCGCTAGGCCCGGAGTGAGGAGATAAGCCACCCGACCCGTCCCCTGCCGAAATCGCTCCCAATCGATGCCGGGATCCCAATCTTCCAGAGGCGTGACCAAGGCGCGATGCCCCTCTCCCCCCAGGCGAACGGTGGTGGTCGGGATCCGAGCACTGATGGCTGCCGCCAATCGCCATCCCTACCGCAGTCGGGTTGCCACCTCGGTGAAGTAGCCAGCTTCATCTTTCACCTGGCGGGTATCGGGTTTGATGTCGATGTGAGGTAACACCTGGGTATCCCAGGGATCCTCATGAAAGTCGCCGGCCTGGGGTAGGGATCCTTGGAGATAAGCACTCAGTGCCGAGGCCCGCATCCAGGGGTGGGGACGGCCTTTGATGTACTCCCCTTTTTTGAGAGAGGGGGGCACCAGGGGCGGGAGTTTTTGATCATCCCAGCCGATAGGTTTCCAAGGATCCCCCTCAGCCGGCTGTAGGCGAGAGTATTGGTCTCCCCGGACTTTCTCCCCGGACTTTCTCTTCGAAGTTGTCTTCTGGGGTCGTGTCTGGATCGGCATGGGGATCCGATTGACCCGTAGCCAACAGATCTTTGGGAGTCGGTAGCCAGAGCGTATCTCGCTCATCCAGGAGAAACGGCCCCAGAAACTTGAGATTTCGAGCCTTGTCTGAAGCGTAGGGTAGGGCAGAGCGCAGGGCCTGAAAGATTGTGATGGGCATAGGGGGAAATAACCCTTTCGCCCAGGATCCCTCGCCAGGAGAAAAAGGTTTGCTCTCGCGAAAGAGCAGCACATCGACAGGCTCTAGGGCATACCAGTGCAGTTGGGTTTCAGACATGAGAATTACCTGCCTTGTGGAAATAAATCTTCAACAATTTCCTGAGGCTTTTTGATCCAATCGTCCCGTTGTTTTTTCTTGTCTATCCAAAAGGCTGAGAATCTCAAGAGATTAGCCAAATCTACCGGAGTGGCACCCAGAGCCTCTGACTCGCTTTGCAACTCGAATGCCCAGCTTTCCCAGGCATTGATCCAGTTCACCAAGGGATCCTGAACGGACTTCAGCTCCTCAGCTCGGTCTCGTCGCGCCAAAATGGTGGTGGTGGCCAGCTCAAACAGCTTGTTATTTGCAGAGATCACACAGCGCAGCGGCAATTCTTCGGCCAAACGATACAGTACAGGCCCCAGATCCAGTTCCGGCCCCTGCTGCAACCAGGCCCACCATTTCTCCAGCAGTTCCCCTTTCATCAGGGCCTCCAAGGTATTCCCGGATTGGTAAATGACTCGGAAGCAAAGACCATCCTTGCCAGGGATCTTTTTGGCCCGATGCTTCTCAGCCTCCCAGAGGTTTTCCAAAACGGTGGGAAGAGGGATCCCTTTGCTGGCGATCACCACGCCGATGCTCATGGTGGCTCCTTCGCCCATGGTGAAAAGGGGACGATTGGGTAGGCCGGAGAGATCTCGACCCGGCTGGGGATGCCAAAATCCTCCTTGCGATCTGAACTCGCCTTTGGGATCCGCTTTCCCACACCAAGCTGCACGCAGGGAGAGGAGATATTCGGGCAAATCTTCTAGGGGCAGCAAAGCCATGACATCATCCCCGCCACTGTAGACCACCCGACCGCAGAAGCGTTTTTCCGTTAAGTAAGGAACCAGCCGATTGGAGAAATCCAACAAGGCTCGGTTGAGGCCCACGTGGGTGGCCGGCCCCATGCGCTTTTTGACATTCTTCAAAAGCTGCTGCCACTCCAAGCCATTTTTCTTCAATTGATCGGCAACTCCTTCGGCCAGGTAGGTTTCGTAGGGGTGCAGCCTGGAGCCGCTGACATACTTGCTCATGCTATCTCCATCGGCCAACACAATTGCCCACCAGTCAGAGGGACTGCCCCCGGATAGCCCCACCTGTCGATGGGCTTGATCCACGGCTTCTCGCAATAGGGCAATATCTTCAGGATCCTGAAGGCCCAGATCGTCCACCAGCCACCTGCTGGAAAACATCACTCCGTTGTAGGGTGCTTCTCCCCTCGTCTTCTGGGAAAGGGGTTGGGGATTAGGGATCATTCGCTCATCCGTCTTCGGCACCTGAAAGGGGCGGCGCGTCAGGGATCCAAACCGATCTCGATATTCAGGGAGATCCCACCTGATCTGCTGCTCCAGCACCTGCCAGTACAGTTTCACCTTTTCAGGAGCATCATGGGCAAAGCGGGCTGCTGCGATGGAGCTGAGGTTGGGAAACCGGATCAAGTTCTCCAGATCGTCCTCTTCTTTGGCCACCCCCAGAGACTCGGCAATGCCCCCGTACTTCCAGGCCATGCGTTTGGTCAGTTCCACCGCGTTCAACATCTCCGAGCCATTGAAAAGCCCCGGATAAACTTCGGCCATCAGTTTCCAGAACATGCGCAGGGATCCCGCCGGTAGCCCTGCCCCTTCACAGAATCGATCCCGATAGAGCAGATTGGGGTGAACTGCACTGTACATGCCTGAGAGGGTAGACCGCTCCCCAGGGGCCACTGGGACCTGCCAGGTACGGGTATTTTTGATGGCCTGAATCGACTGGCCCAGACGCGCCTGCAAGCTGCCCCACCAGGTGCCCACATTCAAATTTCCGTAGGCTTTTTCTTCAGGGTTGGTCGGCAATTCAAATCGGCTTTGAGCTAGGGTTTGCTGAGATTCTTTCCATAACGTGTAGCCGGGATCTTTGGTATTTGCCTGCAACGGCTTGTCGGGATCCCCTAGGGGGACCGAAGTCCAGTAGCTTTCCCAAGTGTGATCCAGTTGAGCATTCCAGAGCTTGTTCCATTCCCAATTGGATGGGTGCTTCCACTTCTCGAATTCTCTCTGGTAGTTGATGTGGGAGCCTTCAGTCGTACCCATCGTTGGGGCAATCTTTTTCCAGATCTCCGAGCCTCTATCATTGAGGGTTTGGATACATCTCTCGCGGATATGATCCCGGACTTTAGTTCCGATCTCTTTCCAGATCTTGCGCATCTCCTGGGCCAGTTCCTCTGCAAAGGCTTTGGATTCTTTTCTGGGCAGCAGAGCTGTGGTCACATTGGGAAACCCGGCAGTGCTCAGGCTGGTGGACACGTGATCGTTGAATCGACTTATAGGAGTGGATCCCTGGGCATCTCCATGGCAGTTATCAAGCCGGTCAATCTCTCGGAAATAGCACTCAAACTCCGGGAACTTCTTCAGGATCCAGGCATCGATGATCTCTTGACCCCACAGAGAAGGGGTAATCACGGCATCCGGCCCGTAGCGCTCAGCAATGAACCAGCAGAGGCGGGCACTCAGGTAGTGCAGCAGATAGGATCCCGACCAAAAATCCAACAGCTTCCTAGAGGATTTGATAAACTCCTGCACCGGCGAGAAGGTGAACAACAAGAGATCGGCATGAGAAACCGAATTTGAGGGTTTCCACCCGCGCGGGAATAGGGCTCCGGCCAGCGCCGAGACAATACTGTTGTGATCGTGGATGGGACAGTCTGGGATGCGAGTGTCGGCAGGCAACAAAAGAGCAGCAGGAGTGCTGATCCCAGTTTCTTGAACCACCAACTGGGGATAAAACCGCCAGAACCACCAGAAGGCTTTTTCCAGATCTGCATGGCGCACCTGCTCATAGGGGATGATCCGATTTTGAATCTCTTCCAGTTGTGCTTCGGTTAGCTGATTCCAAATCTGGATATCCTGCTTTTCTCCAGACAGAGGGTGACGCACTTCCACTTGGGTAAGCCCGCCCAGTTGCTCCGCATCTTTATAGACGTTTCTGATGGTCAATCGATCTGAGGCAGCAGCAATATGATCCGAAATCACCCCCTGATGAGACTGCCACCACTCCTCCAACTCCGCCCCGTGATGATACAACTCCGCCACCTGCTGCCAAGGGCCTTTGCCGTTTTTGTACTGATACAAAGACTTGAGCTGGGGATCATGTAGCAGAGCAAACAGTTTTCGACGAAAATAGGCTGTTGTTTCCACCGATTTTTCCATTAGTTCCACTTCCTCCTGAACACTTGAACAACAGCATAAATGGGTACCTATATCCTGCTGCCACCGGTAACGCGAACGGCAAAATAGTTCATATTGATAAACAACAAGGGATCCCGGCGGGGAGAGCACCTCTGGCCCACCCCAACTTTCCGCCTTGGCCAGGGTGTGGTCGGTGAGGGGATAGAAACGAATATGGTCTTCCGGCAAATAGAGACGAGGTTGAAGTCGGCGTTTCAAGTCTTGGTACTGATGCTGCTCCAGCCGGCATTCAAAGACGCTGTACTGAACCCGCCGGCCATAGCCTTCAAGCAAGTCAGAGACTTTCTTGCGTCGTTTGTTGTCGGGGATGTCGTAGGTGATGACGTAGAGCTGCATGTGAGATCTCTTCAGCGGATGAGGAACGGCAAGTAAACAGGGATCTGATCATTTACAAACTGCTTGTAGGTCTGCACCTGCCGGTTGATGACGGCCCAGCGAGGGATCTCTTCTTCCCGCGCACCCTTGACGGGATCTTCCGGCTGCACCGTGTCCTCCATCCGCTGGATAAAGGCCCGCAGAACTTTGGTTCGGCCCTCTTGGGTGAGCATGCACCCCTCGATTTCATCTGTGAAGTCTTCAATTGGATCCATGACGCCGCTGTTGATCAGCCACAGCACGAGAGAATCAATCACTGGGGCACGAAACTCTTCCACCAAATCCGAGGCCAGGCAGGGGTGATTGTGGTGACCGGTGTGCAGACATCCCTGGTAGGGATCCAAGCCCTGCAGCTCAATCAGGAGCAGAATGTGGTTCCACAAGAGCTGGTAGCCAAAGCTGAGCATGGCATTGACAGGATCCCGGGGGGGACGACGAGTGCGCGTCACCAGTTCAAAGCCAGGAGAGGTGAGGCACTCCCCCAGCGCTGGGTAGTAGACGGCAGCGGCAGCTCCTTCAAGGCCCATGAGCTGCTCTGGAGTTGTAGCTTCATCCATAGCCTGAATGAGTTGCTGGAGCTGAGCAATTTTCTCGCTGCTGACCTGAGATTTGCGGCGGCGTTGCCGCAGAAGAAGTACGCGGCAGTTGTGCAGCTTGGCTTTGAGGATCTGTCTGGCGGCCTCCAATTTTTGAAAAGGGGTCAGCAGAATCTGTTTTTCCTGAAGAAAACGACTCCCCCGCTGAACGGGCTGCAGGCGACCATAACAGTACCCCATCTGGGAAAGATAGGCGATGGGGATGTTGCGCTCTAGGCAACTCTGGATCAGTTGGGTTGTGACTTGGGCGTGGCCCAAGATTCAAGATCTGATCCAGGTGGGGCAATTGAGCCTGTTGAAGAACAACTCCAGCTCGTTTGACAACCAGTCGTTCCTGGTCGAGGCTGAGGTAGCAATCTTGTTGGGACACATAAAGTGTTCTGCCCATAAGGCCACTCCCAGAAGCCTAAAATTGAAGCTGAAGTGGAAGCAGGATGGAGCCTTCTTCAAGTTAAAAGTCAGGCCCAAGAATGCTGTAAGGAAAGATGCGAATGGCGAAAAAGCAGAGCAAGGCTTCTGGTACGGGATCCGTTCGTGACGGTGTGCTCCTGACGAAAGGATCCCTCCCCATGACTTTCCACCCCTCGCAAGCCTACGCCCATCCCCAAAGCTTTGATCGTCTGCTCTGCCTGATCGCCACCCTGGCTCAATATCCCGGCGTCGGCCATCTCAACGCGTCAAATCTTCCAGGTCGCGATGAGCAGGCTCCCCCCCGCCTGCAAGAACTTCTCTCGTACCTGCACGCTGTCGCTGCCCAGCAACAGATCGCTCTTCCTCCTTGTTCTCCCCACACTCTGCACAAAGATCTGCAAACCCTGAGATACTACGGCATTCTCGGAGATCAGACGTATCGTTGGGGCTACTATCTCGGCTCCAGCGCCATGACCGAACTGGAGTTCAACACCGCCCTTAGCGCCCTCCACTCCCAGGCCACCTACCAACGGGATCCCAAAGCCCAAGAGGCCTTTCAGGCTATTGTCCGCCGCCGCTGGGGCAAAAGCCACAGTTCAGAGAGTTTTTACCCGGTCAGAGCCCAGCTCAACCGCTCCATCATCCCCACAGATCCCACCCGAGTCAGCCGCAAGGGATCGGCTGTCCGCACCCTCTACAGCGCCCTCGACACCCTAGAAGCTGCCATTCTCCAGGGGCAGGCGATTCAGATTTGCCGTTCCTCAGATCCTTACCAGCAGGGTCAACAGGGATCCAAATCCATCTGGCCTCTGCAATTGATTCACTACGACATTGCCTGGTATCTAGCCTACGAGCAATCTGATACCCAGCATTTGGTGATCGGCCGCTTGGATCGCTTCGATGATCAGTGCCAGGTTCTCTCTCACCCGCCCCGCAGCCGCTCTCAACAACTGAAACGACTTAAACAAGTCCATGAGCTCCTGAATCAGGGCTGGGGTCTTTTCCTGGGCGAACCAGAAGAACAACGCCAGGAGCTATCTGGTCAACTTCCCTTCACGGAGATTACCGTCCGCTTCTACGGCGACACCATTCCGTTCATCCGCGAGGGAGGCTACCGTCACCCCAGCCAGAAGATCTTGACCCCCTCTAGACAGGGTCAGTACTTGGACTACCAAGTCCGGCTTCCCCCCCGTTCTCATGGGGAATTCATGCGCTGGGTCAACCGGTTCATGGGCAACGTTCAGATCCTGACTCCCCCAGAATTGGCTGAGCAGCACGCCAAACTGGCCGAGGAACAGTTGCAGCGATACAGAAGCAACCAGCAAGAGGCGGCCCAGAGGGAACTCGACGCAGACAAGACAGAGCGAATGGGATGAGACACCCAGGACACTGAAGGTCTCACTCTGGCAAACGAGCAAAGCTGACCCCTCGGTAGTAGTAGGCCAAAATTTGGCGGTAAGTCCAGCCTCGGCGGGCCAATTCTTGGGCGCCCCACTGGCTCATGCCAATGCCATGCCCAAACTTGGGATAGGGGCTGACATCCGGTAAGCTCATCAAATAAGGGATCCCACTCACCCCGACGGTTTGGCCGCCGCTGCTGGCGCTGTACATGGCATTGACAAACTGACCCCCATACACCATGACCACACCACGGGTGGCTTGTGTTGCTTCCAGGGCGGCTGCCGACCGCTGGGAAAGCCCTCGGTACACCTGGGAGCGAGTATCGCTAAACACATCAAACCAACCGCGGGAATTGCGATGGTAAAGAACGTAGCTGCGGGCCGCCACCGCTTGCGCCTTCAGGGCTTCTGGGAAGAACCGGGATCCCATTTCTGCATCCACCACACTGGCCACATAGTCTTCCAGATCCACGTAGTTGATGGCCATCACCAGGTTGTACCCGGTCAAGAGCACCTTGCCGGAGTACCAGCGGCCATTCACTGCCACCAGGCCACCCTCCTGAGGTTCGATGAACAGCACCGGGTCAACCACCCCATGCAGACGCACCCCTTGAGGGCCGGGCTGAGCCAAAAACCCTTGCATAGGGGGCAGATCTGCCAGCACCTCTCCCCGACCGTTGATCAGTTGGGCAGGGAGAGAAACGCCTACCACCAGAGGGGCAGTGGTATCGGCCAATTGCACTCGCACTGTCACCCCCCAGACAGACTCCACCCATCCCCAGAAGGCACTGACCACCAGGGATCCCATCAGGGCCAGCCAATGCCGCGCTTCCATAGCCCGTGCCCAGAGTTGCTTTTTGTACACCAACTCCAGCTTAGGATAAGGCAAGTTTCCAGAAATGGGCCGGTTGGTTGGCAGCAACTGCAGAGGGCTTGAGCCTCAGTTCTTGACGGGGTGTGGGGGATCTGAGTATGGAACTATCTATGAACGGGATCCCGTTTCCAGCGGAGCGGGCCGACCCGGTGGCTCCAGGAGGTCGGGTTGCGGCTGTCCTCCAGACAACCCGAAAGGCTGTCCGGCCCCAGGCCCAAGGCAAAGCGCAGCGAGTCCCCCGGTCGTCCATTGGAGAAGAAGAGAAAAGAACCCAAGGAAGCCAGGGAAAGAAGAGCCGCATAGCCAAACATGGCTCGATAGCCGGATCCCGCTGCTAAGGTGCCCAAAAGGGGCCCCGCCAGGCCAATGCCCAAATCAAACCCGCACATCACCAGGCTAAACAGGCGACCCCGCTCCGCCGGCTCCGAGCGATCGGCCACGAGGGCAGAGATGAGAGGGATCAAAGTCCCAAAACCGCAACCCACCACGATCCCAGCAGCCAGAAAAGCGCCGGTGCTGTTGGCAACAATCAGGATCCCCATTGCCAAGGCATAGGTGGCCAAGCTGAGGGAGATAAATGGCCCCCGCCCATAGCGATCGGAAGCGCGACCGGTGAGCAGGCGCACTCCAAAGCTGGCAAAGGCCACTGCCGTATAAAAAAGACCTGGATTCAGGGGAGCTCCGGCTTCTTGGATTAACAAGGCCACAAAGGTGGTCTGGGTGCCGAAGGCCAACCCCACCAAAAACATCACCCAAGCGAGGGAGCGCACCTTTGGGCTGCCCAGAAAGCTCCAGAAGGCCCCATCCATCGGCAGGGATCCCCAATGCCCACGCCGCTGTTCTCGAACCAGTTGGGTACAAAGAAAGCCCACCAACCCCAGCAGAGCAGAGAAGAGAAACGAAGGGCCATAGCCGGCAAACTCCTGCAAAAAGCCGCCCAAAGCAGGGCCAATGGCTGCGCCGATCGGATTGACCAAACTCATGTAGCCCAGGATCTCACCCCGTTTTTCTTCTGGGGCAAAATCCACCACCAAAGTCACATAGGCCGTGGCAAAAGCGGCGATGCTAACCCCATGAAAGGCTCGCACCAGCGCTACCCATGGGATCCAATCGGAGAGCCAGTATCCTATGGGGGCGATTCCCACCACCCCCATGCCGATGAGCAGCACGATCTGCCGGCTATGGCCATCCACCAGGCGCCCCAACCAAGGGCGAAAGGCCAGCAACCCGATCGAGAAGGCCCCCATCACCAAGCCCACCTGCTGGCTGGTGCCACCGGCATCTCTGACGTAGAGAGGCAACGTGGGCAGCAGCGAGGATAAACTGGCCCAAAAGAGCAGCCCAGCCACAAACAAAATGCCCAAGTTGCGCCGCTGTGCCGGCTGCAGCCGCCCGAATACCCTCACGCCAACTCCTTATGCAAAATGGAACTCAAAGCGTTCTCCCAGAACCGCGCCCTAGGATAAGCCCACCTTCACCGGATCCCTCAGTCCAAAATATTTAGGTGCTAACCTTTCTGATTGTAACCGTATGGCCTGAGGCTGTGAACCGGCCCTGCTCAGCTTTGAAGGTGCTTCCGGTTTGGGACAACAGCGAACCCAATTGACATTCTCCCCACAGCTATAGCTTGCTTCTGCGAAGCAGTAGCCGGGGGATTCTTTCTCAGCCAGCAGAACAACCCCCACTGACTGAGCTACATCGGGCGTGAGGTTGGTACCGCAACCCAATGGGAGATGCCAAAGCGCTCCGCACCGCCGCAGGCGTTCGCGAAAGCGTCGCGTAGCGATAAAGCAAAAGCCGCCCTTGAGGGCGGGGCTTGCAACCCAGTTTTCTTGGTCACTGCAAATTGGTTTGAAACAGCCCAAGCGTTCAGCACCGCCCCAGCCCCTCTCCCAGGGGAAAAGGGGAGTTCGCAACCTAGGTTGAGAGGTTTACCCCCATTGACAACAACCCTGCTGTGTCGCTGGGGTCTGGTTGATACTTGAGGGGCGGTCAACCATGCCCAATCAGCCTCCGCTCGGAACCGGGAAAGAGCCCGTTACCGCCCGGATCTTCTGTCGTCGCCCGGCCCGCTCGATCTCCAGCTCCAGGGTGCTGCCCACCTCAGTGCGCTCCACCTCCTGTTGCACCTGATCGGCTGTGGTTACGGCGCGACCATTGATGGAGAGAATGACATCCCCGGATCGCAGCCCCGCTCGTTCCGCCGGGGATCCCTGGATGACTTCGCCGATCAGCACGCCCTGATCCACCGTTATCAAAATGCGACTATTGGGATCCTGGTTGAGACGCTCCTTCAACTCTGGAGTCAGCGTCAGCATGCGGATGCCCAGATAGGGGTGATCCACCCTGCCGCGGGCGATCAGTTGGTTGGCCACCCGCTGGGCCGTCTCGATGGGGATGGCGAAGCCCAACCCTTGCGCCCCCTGGATGATGGCGGTGTTCACCCCGATCACCTCCCCTTGGGCGTTGAGCAGCGGCCCGCCGGAATTGCCGGGGTTGATGGCCGCATCCGTTTGGATAAAAGATACCCGCTTGTCGGGCACCCGAATCTCCCCGCTGGAGCGGCCCAAAGCGCTGATGATGCCAGCCGTAACGGTGTTATCCAAACCCAGGGGGTTGCCGATGGCAATGGCCCACTGGCCCGGCTCCAGGGTTTCCGAGCGCCCCAGCTTCACCGTCGGCAGGTTTTGCGCTTGAATCTTCACCACCGCAATATCCGTAACTGGATCCGAGCCGATGACCTGCCCATCAAAGCTGCGGGTATCCTTGAGCGTCACCGTCACCTTGTCGGATCCCTCGACCACATGGGCATTGGTGATGATCTGGCCATCCGGGCTGATGATAAACCCAGAGCCGGTTCCCTGCTGCCGCCGCTGCCGAGGGATAGAAGGGATCGCTTGGCCAAAGAAATCCCGGAAAAAGGGATCGCTGAAAAACTCCTCAGGAAAAGGCGCAGGGGCGCGCACCGTCCGCTCCGAATCAATGCGAACCACCGCCGGCCCCACCTTTTGGGCCACATCGGCGATGAAATTCAGGTTCAGTTGGGCCGGGGTTGTCGTCGTTTGGGCAGATACCCCCTTGCCCCCCATCAGAGCTGCTCCCAGCCCAATGCCCAGCAGCACCAGCAGCACCGACGAGAGAAGAGACTTCCAAGTGGAAACGGCAGAAGGCTTGAACAAGGATTGGGCAGGTTGGGCAGAAGCTTCTGACCTGGGAGAGGGCTGGCCCGGCATGGATGTGCTGCGCTTCATAGCTACAAGAGGAGGGTTGGGATGCTGCAAGACTTCGGCCCCACGCAGGGGGAGAAACCTAGAGCCTAATCTAACATGGACAGCAGGGATCCCAGAGTGGGCAACCCTAGCGCTTTGCCGTACTTCCATCTGGAGCGAAGAGCAGCGGAATCTGCTCACCTGAGGTAGCCCATCTCCCATTCAGTTGGCTTTGATCACGATAGTGAGGCCAGGAAAGCTTTTGTTCCCGACTTTGGCCGATTTGCAGCTAACGTAGGAATAATGAATGGGGGTAAGACCATGACCAACCCAGCCAGCCGCCTGTTGGCTCCTCTGCTTGGCGGATTGCTCTCAGCGCAGATGGCCGCCCCAGTTTTGGCGCAAATGGGGCCCTTGCCACCACCGCCTCCTGGAGAAGGATGGCGTCCTGTGAATCCTCGCCCCCTTCCCCCTGGCCCTCAACCCCTGCAGCCGAGCCAACCCTTTCAATTGCAAACCACTCTGCTGCTGCGCTCCGGGGATCTAATCCAAGCGGTGCATCGCTCTCCAGAAACCCTCTTGATTGCCCCTGGGGAAACCCGTGCCGTCAGCCTCAGCCTGGATACTCCTCTGCGGGACATCTACGGCAACACGGTCGTCCCGGCGGGGGCCGTTTTGGAAGGCCAATTTCAGCCGGTGAGCGGCGGCACCCAGTTTGTCTCGCGGGCCCTGATTTTCAACGGCCAATCCTACCCCCTCTATGCCCAGAGCCAGGTTATCCCGCTGCGTAAGGATCCCCGCCACACTTCCGGGGAAGCGATTGTGCAGGATGCCTTGATCGGGGCAGCCGCAGGAGCGATTTTGGGGGGCCTCTTCGGCGACCGGGTGATCTCGACGGAGAAAGTGCTGGGCGGAGCGGCGGCAGGGGCTGTCATCGGCAATGTGACGGCACCGGAAGTGGCGGTGATCGACGCCAATGCCAACTTGACGCTGACGGTCACCCAAGATTTTCAGCCCTACCTGCCCTAGCGAGCTTCTGAAAACAGCTCTGGCCCTAGGGACTGGCCGTGAGCCGATCCAAAATCTCGTCGTGGGAGAGGCCCTTGCGCACCCATTCCTCGCAGTGGTGCAGCCGCTGAGCCGTGCCGATGAGGAAGCGGTTGAGATCGGCCCCCAGGGATTCGCAGGTGGTCTGTACGCAGATGAGATCCCGCCCCGAAAGCAAGGAGAAGAGGCTAGCCAGCATTCCCGCCTCTAGGTATCCGGCAGGCTCTTGCCGTGTAGAAGCTTCCTCCAGGTTGAAGCTGGCGCGAGCGGCAAGGGCAAACCCGGAATTGCGGATCCCGGCCTGAACCAAGCCGTGGTCGGCGGCGGAAAAATCCAGCTCCAGGCGTCCCCAGCCGTGGGTAGCCCAGAGATCGCTGAGGGCATCCAGGAAGATCCCCATCGGCAATTCCTGCAGCGGCTGCTGGTAGTAGCCGGAAAGCTCGTCTTCAACACGGCGGAAAAATGCCTCTCCCCAATCGCGGCCACAGTTGTAGAGAATGACGCGGGTGGCTTGGCCAGTTTCATAGCGCAGGCCGGAGTAGAGAGCTTCCAGCAGGGGCATGGGAAAGGCCGCCAAGCGGTATCCTCCGCGGCTGTACAGCAGTCCGGTGTGGATGTCAGGGCGGATGTAGTAGGCAGGGCTAAAGCAGTGCCCAGGCAAGATCTGGTCTTGCAGAATCTCTTGCAGGGTAGTCATGGCTATCTCACAGGGGGATGGACGGATTTGAGGGCGGCTGGAACTTGGCCTTTTGGAGTGAAGGGATGAATGTCCGGTGGATTGGCAAAACTAGGGAATCCATTGAGGGCGAATGGACCTAGTTAACCAGCATGGATTTGGCCAAAAGCAGATAAGGACGGATCATCTCGCTCTCTTCTGCTCCAAAGATGTGGGTCAGGGAGTCGAGCATTAACTTGTAGGCAGGCTGGCATTGGTCGCGCATCTTGAACGATTTCAGGATCGTCTCCAGCCAGTAGAGCAATTTATCCCTCAGGTAGTCTTCGTCGTTGAGCAGCATGGCCATGCAGCAGTAGCGCCACACCATGCTCAGATCCCGGCGGCAGCGCTCCCAGGCCAGGTGACCATGCTGGCGGATTAAATTCGGCATCATCGGCTGAAACTTCTCCATCACCCGATCCAGCAACTCTTGTTCTTTGGCCTGGAGAACCTGGTAAAGGCGTACCCGCCTCGGGATCCCTTCCACGTAGGCGTGTAGAGTTTTCAACTCGTCCGGGCGCAGATAGCGGCCTTC
The DNA here is from genome assembly GCF_054060065.1 of Thermostichus sp. MS-CIW-37. NCBI lineage: Bacteria > Bacillati > Cyanobacteriota > Cyanophyceae > Thermostichales > Thermostichaceae > Thermostichus > Thermostichus sp. MS-CIW-37. The sequence continues at coordinate 39,320 of NZ_JBSSCV010000014.1, forward strand.
GCTTTGTTGCATCAGCTCGGCAACCCTTGAATTCATAGATAGAGCCTCCTTCAGTGGGCTTCACACAAACATTTCCGCCAAGGTGAGAGCCCGCTCCGGCGGAACTGTGGGCAGGTCAACCTCCATCTCAGAAGAAGAAGGGGAAGGAGATTGGGCCTGAGAAGTTGCGCAGACAGTCTGCAGCTCTTGCCAGTAGGGGGCAAGCAACCCCTGCTGATCCGCCGGCAGGGATCCCTGAACCACTGCCCGTAGCTGAGCGAGCGCTTGCGGCAACCCTAGGTACTGTTCCATCGCACCAAGAGTTACCTGCTGCACAGGGGTGGGATCCCCCAGCAACAGACTCAGGCCCAGGGAGCGCAAACAAAAGGCCAATTGACGAGCCAAGAGGCGCTGAGATGGTGTCAGAGGGGACTCTGTTCCACCGCTGTGCCCCTGCTGTTGCAAGACCCTTTGGATCCAGGTCAGCTCTTGCTGTTGTAAGACTTGGTAGAGCTCCAGCCGTTCTTCAAAAGAGAGCGAGTAACGAATCAGGTCTTGCAGATCGTCGGGTGTTAAGTAATCCCCTTCTCGCTCGGCAATGCGTTCTGGCCAAGAGTGAAGGTCATCCATGGGTGAAGTCTCCTTAGAGCACGGATCGAGAGAGCACAACTGAGAGCCCTGAACAAACCAGAGCTAGAGCAAAGCTCCGCCAAACAAGGCGGCAAAATCCTCAAGGGTAAAGGGATCCTCTGCCGGCAATTCCGGCAGCGGCTCTGAGCGTGGGCAGATGCCCGACCAATTGAAGCCGGCAAAAAACTGTCCCACCGATTGGGCAAAGAGCATGGGGGACTGCGGCGGCGGCTCTTGAGCAAAGGGAGCCTTGGCCGGGGGTCGGTTATCCCAGTTCAACCCCTGCAAAAAGACCGCCAGCGGCTGGGTTAAGTCCAGATCGGTGTCTAAGTTGAAGGTGACCATGGGCGTTTCTCCAAAGTGTCGAGGGATCCCAGAGAGCCTTCAAAAGCCACAAGCAAGCCTCACAACTGGTGCAAACGCTGCTCGATCTCGCGGGCGCTGGCCCCTTCGGTGATCCAAAAATTGGCGGCATCAATGCGTTCTTGCCCGCCCAACAGGAACTTGCAGTAGGTTTCCCCCATGGCGTAGCACTGGATCTCAATGCAGCCCAGTTCTCGCGAGGTCATGGCGGTGAAAAATCCGGCAAACAAACCGGCATAGAGATGGCAAACCGGCTTGCCCACATCCCCTAGGGTGCGAGCCACCATCGAATCAAACAAGTTGATAAACAGGAAGCCTTTTTGTTTGGATTCGGTTTCCACCTCCCACTTGCCCCAGCCCTGAGCCGTAAAAGGCCACCACCAAGTCTCCAGCAAAAACAAAAGGTTGGACTGTTTTACGCCAATCCCATACTCCCGCTCGTACCACTCGGAGAAGTGCTTGGCATCGCGGATGCCCCAATCTCTGCCAATGGTGTACATCACCGCCGCCGAAGCATCTCCCACTTCCCGTTCCAGGCCTGTTTGCAAGCCCACAATAAAGTCTTCGCTGAGCAGGAGATTTTGCGTGTTGTTCCAGTCGATGATTGTGCCCTGATCTCGGTTGAAGCGGAAGAAATCGCGGTAACTGTAGTGGGCATGCTTGTCACGGCCCACAGGCATGGTGACTGCAGGACGGGGATCCGGTCGAGATGTGGTGGCCATGGCGCTCTCCTGATAAAAAATGGATAATTCTAGATTGCAAAGCAACAGGATTTGGTGGGATTTGTAGGGATCAACTGGGCCAGACAATGCCAATGAGTCAACAAAATGAATGGCTAAGCATTCGATAAACTTGGTCAGCTATCTGAGGGATCCAACATTGTTCAATCCTTGGTTGATTGTCTATAAGACAATGCCCGCTGAGCCCAAGGGATCCCTGAATATCGACAATCCATCAAACTTCCCGAGTTTGGGCCAGCGTATTGCCAATGATGCGGAAGTCCTCATTTTCTAGCTGCTTAACAGTAGAGCGAGTGATGATCTTGCCCTGCTCCACCAAAACCTTCCCCGTCCGTGGGTGCAGCAGGTCTTGTTCGGCCCGCCGACCGATGAGCACTTCGATATCCCTCAGCGAGTTCACGTACATCCCCGGCGGCAGCTCCACCACCACGCCATCGGAAACCACCCGCGCCTGACAGGCCAGCCGGGAATTGCTGCGGGCGCTGGTAATGGTCTCCAGAGTCTTGGCCTCGCGGGGGGTGATGGGAGTGAGGCTTTCCATTCCCTCTTTGACGTAAACATGACAGGTGGCACAGATGCCGCGACCACTACATTCCCGCGAGACATGCAGCTCCTCCGACAAAATAGCCGACAGAAGATTGCTGTAGGTATCGACCTCTGAGACGCGAGATAAAGGCTCTAGCCGGATTTGTTTAACCATAGATGGGATCCAAACGCTAAGGGCAGGCAAGAAACCCCGGCGGGCAAGATCTACTGCATAAGCAACGCAAACCAATCACAAAAATTGATTGATCCCTTCCCCTGCAGCCCCCTTGCAGGTCTACAGCAACACCTGAGTCCCCAGTCAATCAAACCAGAGCACTTCACCAGAGCACTTCAAATGATGAGCCCTGCACCTGTGACCCTGGGAGAGGCTGCATTCTTTACTTAACTTGTATTCTGGATCTGGAGCAGGTTATTCTGGATGGAAGTGTCATAATACTTAACTACGAATAAACACGGAATTTTTTTATCGGCTAGAAAGTTACAAAGTGAAATCACGTAAATTGGAGAAAATGACAATCCTTTCGTAAATATTTATCGCAGATCTCCCCCGGTCGTTCTGTCGGCAAGGTAAATCTTAAGTAGAACCTTCACGGTCTTTTATTGGCAATTTTGTTACAGAAGGATGTGCTGAAGTCCGCCGTAAAAGCGTATCGAGCCATTTGCTATTCCCTTCATAATTTCTTTAAAGTAGTCCCCCATTTTGTCTGTAAATCGATCTTTTCTGTTTTTGTTGGCTTCGTCGATTGGGAGCTAGGGTTATGGAATCGCGCCAGCGCCGGCAGGATCCGCAAACGTTGCAAAACCTGTTGCGGGCCGCCTATCAGCAGCTTTTGGAACGCCAGCCCTACCAGCACGAGAAAACAGGAGAGCTGGAGAAAATCGAGCAGGACTTCTTGCGGGGGCGGATCGGGATTAAGCGCTTGGTTCGCCAGATTGGGGGATCCCGGCTCTACCGGCAACTCTTTTTCAGTGCCGGCTGCAACACCCGCTGTGTAGAGCAGGGCTTCAAGCACTTTTTGGGACGGGCCCCGGCCAGCAAGGAGGAGGTGGCCGCCTACCACGACATTTTGGTGCACCAGGGCTTGCAGGCCATGGTCAATGCCTTTATCGACTCGGAGGAGTACCGCCACCAGTTCGGCAACGACCATCTGCCCCACCCCCGCCAACGGCTGAGCGGCCACCCACCTTTGGCCTACTTGCTGACAAACCAAATGCACCGGCGCCATGAGCTGGGGATGCAGGGATCCCCGCTTTTGCACAGTTTGGCGGCGATGGAAGTGGGGATCCCTTAGGCAGTGGGGCCGGGGAGGAAGTCGAGGGTATAGGCTTGGCGAACCTCCAGACCCGCTGCGCCGATCCCCAGGGCCACCATCTCCTGAAAGTAGGTTTGCCAGCGCTGGTGGGTCATGGCGCCGATCCCCAGCGTGGCGGCATCTCCACTGGTGAGAAGGCCGTAGTCTTTTAGGGCTTGGTGGGCGTAGGCCAGGAGGGCCTCGCTCATGTTGGGGTTGTCTTGGCGGATGAGGCGATTGCCGGGGCGGGGATCCTCTAGGTAGCTCTGCCAGCCCTGGATGGAGGCAGCTACAAATTTTCGCACCTGCTCCGGGTGCTGTTCGGCAAAGGGGCGGGTGGTCTCCAGGGTGGTGGCGTAGGGGGAATAGCCGTAGTCGGCCAGCAGAAAAACGACGGGATCAAAGCCCCCCTCCTGGCGCACGCGGAAGGGCTCGGAGGTCACATAGCCCTGCTGGGCAGAAGACTTGTCCAGCAAGAAGGGCGTGAGGCTGAGGTTGTAGGGGCGCTTCTGCTCGTCGGTAAAGCCAAATTTGGCCCGCAAAAAAGGCCAGTAGGTGAGGTTGGCCCCCGGTGACACCCAGATGGGCTTGCCCCGCAGGTCTTCCAGGCGCTCGATGCCCACCCCTGGATGGGCCAAGAGACACTGGGGATCCTTCTGGAAAAAGGCGGCCACGGTGAGAACAGGGATCCCAGCTTGCAGAGCCGCCAGAGCGTCGGGGCTGCCGCCGAGCACAAAATCTGCCGCTCCCCCGGCTAGCAGTTGCAGCACGTTAACCGCCGTTCCCCCCATGCGGATTTCCACCTGCAGACCGTAGTCGGCGTAGATGCCGGTGGCCAGGGCTTGGTAAAAGCCGCCGTGTTCGGCCTGGGCGTACCAGTTGGTGACCAGTCGCAAGGGCCGGGATCTGGCCGAAGAGGGGCGGGAGCCCGCTCCTACTGCTAGCAGAGCAGCTCCACTGGCCAAAAAACGCCGCCGCGGCCAAGGCTCTGGAGTTACACCGGACATAGGCAGGGATCCTCAGGCCCACGCTTTCAGTATCTCGCAAGTAGACCAGTTTTTCCTCAGGCTGGCCACCCCTTGGAAGAGGAGCTGTTGGGAGGCGTCTTCGATTTATATTTGCAAAGCAAGCGGGATCCCCTTCTTACAAGGGGCAAGATCGACATTCCAAGAGGTAGGGCATGGGCAAGGTGTATCTAGTGGGGGCAGGGCTGGGCGGGCGGGCGGGCCTGACGCAGGGAGTACTGGAGATCCTACGGCAGGCTGAGGCTATCTGGATCGACGAGCTGGTGGATGAGCGCTTGTTGGCAGAGTTGCCGCCGCAGGCGCAGGTGTGGCGACGCTCTGGGCCAGGAAGCCTCCAGGAGGGCATCCACTGGCTCATCCAGCGCTGCCGAGAAGGCAAACAGGTGGTTCACCTCAAGTCAGGGGATCCCTTGATCTTTGGCCGCGCTCGCGAGGAGATCCAAGCCCTTAGGGAGGCGGGCTGTCCCTTTGAGATTTGGCCGGGGTTGTCGTCGGCCCTGGCTGGCCCCCTCTGGGCAGGGATCCCCCTGACCGATAAGCACTTAAGCCGCGTTTTTGCCGTGCTGACTGCCCACGATCTAGAGGCCTTGCCCTGGAGCGCCCTGGCCCAGTTGGATACTTTGGTGATTTTGATGGGATCCCGGCAGCGACAGCACATTGGCGCACGGCTGGTGGAGTCTGGGATCCCGGCAGACCGACCGGTGGCCTTGATCTGGGGGGCGGGGCAAGCAGAGCAGCAGGTGTGGGTGGGCACCTTGGCCGAGCTGCAGCAGGGGGAGAGTCAGGCAAAGTTGCCGGGCCTACTGGTGGTTGGGGAGGTGGTGCGGCTGCGGCAGGACTTTTTGCCGGGGATCCCTCCTTTGCCTCCGCCGGCTCCCCTGGCAGGCAAGACGGTTCTCGTCACCCGTTCCGAGGGGCAATCACCAGCTTTTCGGGAGCTGCTACAGGCCCAGGGAGCGCGGGTGCTGGAGATGCCGACCCTGGTGATCCAGCCGCCCACGAGCTGGGATCCCTTGGATGCCGCCATTGCCCGCCTGGGCCAATTCAACTGGCTGTTGCTGACTTCGGCCAACGGGGTGCAGGCTTTCTTTGAGCGGTTGCACCGGCAAGGTCGGGACAGTCGGGCTCTCCACCCCGTACAAGTGGCGGTGGTGGGATCCAAGACCGCTTCCGTGCTCGCCCAGTACGGCATCCATCCCGATCTCATGCCCCAAGAGTTTGTGGCCGAGGCCCTGCTTCAAGTTTGGCCGGAGCCGATCTCAGGGCAGCGGATTCTCTTTCCCAGAGTGGAGTCGGGAGGCCGGGAGGAGGTGGTACAGGGTTTGCGGCAGCGAGGGGCAGAGGTGGTGGAGGTGGCCGCCTATCAGTCTGCCTGTCCGGCGACAGCGGATCCCCAGGTGGTGGAGGCTCTGAAGGCCCGTCAGGTGGACATCCTCACCTTTGCCAGCTCCAAGACGGTGCAGCATTTTGCCCACTTGATCCGGCAGGCAGGGCTGGGCCCAGAGGTGTGGGATCCACCGGTGCAGATTGCCGCCATCGGCCCCAAAACCGCCGAAACCTGCAAAGCCGCATTCGGTCGGGTGGATATCGAAGCGCAGGAGTATACTCTGGAAGGATTGGTGGAAGCCCTCATCCAAGCGACCAACCGTTTCACCCAGCCTTTTCAGGCCGTTCGCGGTAGCAGTTCACAGCACCCAAGGGCTCCTCTATAATGAACCCGCCCATGCCGCCCGCGTCAGCCAGCCGGGCATCCCAAGCAGATACACCCAGACACCATGTGGCAGACGGCCAAGCTCTACGAAGACATCCTTTACGAAAAAACGGATGGCATTGCCAAGATCACCATCAACCGTCCCCACAAGCGCAACGCCTTTCGCCCCAAAACTGTTGCCGAGCTGATCGATGCGTTTGCCGATGTGCGAGAGGATCCCCGTATCGGGGTGGTGTTGTTGACCGGGGCAGGGCCCCACAGCGACGGCAAGTATGCCTTTTGTGCCGGTGGGGATCAAAGCGTGCGGGGCGAGGCTGGCTATCTGGATGAGGCCGGGATCCCTCGCTTAAACGTGTTGGATTTGCAGCGCATCATTCGCTCCTTGCCCAAGGTGGTGATTGCCCTGGTGGCAGGCTACGCCATCGGGGGTGGCCATGTTTTGCACCTCATCTGCGACCTGACCATTGCCGCCGACAACGCCATCTTTGGGCAAACCGGCCCCAGAGTAGGCAGCTTCGACGGAGGCTTTGGGGCCGCCTACCTGGCGCGGGTGGTGGGGCAAAAAAAAGCCCGCGAGATTTGGTTCCTCTGCCGCCAATACACCGCAGCCCAAGCCCTGGAGATGGGTCTGGTGAATGCGGTGGTGCCGGTGGAAGAGCTGGAAGCTGAAGGGATCCGCTGGGCGCAAGAAATTCTCCAGCACAGCCCCTTAGCCATCCGCTGCCTCAAAGCCGCCTTCAACGCCGACTGCGATGGGCAGGTGGGGCTGCAGGAGCTGGCCGGAGATGCGACGTTGCTGTTCTACATGACCGAAGAAGCTGCTGAGGGCAAACGCGCCTTTTTGGAAAAGCGCCCACCTAACTTTCGCCAGTTTCCCTGGCTGCCATAGTTTGTTTGTTTTCATTAATTCCACTTCCCCGAAGGGAAGCGACTGCCTATCTACTCTTTTTACTCCTGCTCTTAGCCTTCCCGTTTCTCTGGTTGGTGGTTACCCTAGATGCGGTTCAAGTTGCTGTTGCAAAGCTCGGATTTTCTCCTAACCTATCTCTTGTGCTGCTGACCCTAGTAATTATTGGGAGTACGATTAATATCCCCCTTTATGAGAGAGTTTCCAAAGTAGCTATGGTACCTGATTCGGATCGATTGTGGACGATGCGCTTCTTTTGGGGTATTCCCTTAAGGCGAATTGAACAGAAAACGATTGTGGCGTTGAATGTCGGGGGTGGTCTGATTCCAACCCTATTGGCCATTTATCAGTTTACCCGTGTTTCGCCAATTTTGATTGTGCTTGTCACGGCTGTGGTGACAATAGTTAGTTATTATTCTGCCCAGGTGGTGCCGAGGATTGGGATTCAAATGAATGCCTTGATTGCTCCCCTAACGGCGGCGATGACTTCTGTGCTATTAACGGCGGGGTCTGATGTTGTGGCAGCACCGATTGCCTTTGCTGGCGGTGTATTGGGAACACTAATTGGGGCTGACCTGTTACACCTGCCCCAAATTGAGCGGATGACTCCAGGCATTCTTAGTATTAGTGGGGCTGGGGTTTTTGATGGTATTGCGCTGTGCGGTTTATCCGCCGTTTTGCTGACTTAGAAATTACTCAGAAATTCCAACAATTCACTTAATTGGTACATTCGGTTGGCTCGTAATTTATTCTGAAAAACGTTCTGAACAACACGACTTATCCCTAAAATTGATCCCCCATTAAGGTGGTTTTTCTACCCACTCGTACAGTTCTAAATCCGTTGAGGCGCAGGAGTGACAGCCCCCACACTTCCGCTGGTGTACGGGGCGCACCCGCCCTTTGCGAATTAATACATCCAGGATCGGACGGAGGGCATCGGCATCCATTTGCCAGTGTTGACATAATTTGGTCAACGAAACTTGCCGGTGCGTTTGCAGATAACGTTGTAGGTCTTGCAAGAGCATCCCTTACCTCCCGGAGGGTACCCGCCGCAAACGGGGGCTACTGACGGCACGCAATCCCCACAAAACCCCCAACTGTACCAGCATGAGTCCCAATACCCACAACAGGGAACGTGCGGGGTGTTCATTAAAAGTCATGAACTGGTAATAAAAGGTGGCAACCCAATAGGCTAGCCCGGTTGTCCAGCCAGCAACAAACACCGTCCAGCCCAGATTGGTTTCCCGATAAACCGCCGCCGTTGCCGACACACAGGGGAAATACAGCAGGACAAACAGCAAAAACGCAATCGCCGCCGTGGTACTGCCAAAGCGGGAAGCCATCTGCCCAAAGATGGTTGTATGCACGCCTAATTCTGCGGCCACTGCCTCCTGATCCCCACTGTCAGCAACCACCCCCAACCCGATTGGGTCCAGCAACTGTTGCCCCAAGGCCGCCATATTGCGGGGAATGCTGGTCACTGCTTCCTGGAGACCCCCCCACAGGTCAAACTCTGCCGGTGGTTCCCCAACCTCTGCCGCTTCCGCCTGCGCCAACTGCCCATAGAGGGAATTCATCGTCCCCACCATCACCTCCTTGGCAAACGTCCCGGTAAATATCCCCACCGTTGCGGGCCAATTCTCCGGTCGCACCCCCATCGGTGCAAATACTGGCGTAATCTGCCGACCAACCGCACTGAGCAGGGAATCGGTACTGTCCTGTTTCCCAAAGGAACCATCCGTTCCCACCGAATTTAACAAGCCCAAAATCATCACCATCACGATAATCATCCGCCCCGCTTTGGTAATAAACGCTTGCAACCGTCCCCAGGCGTGGATGGCTACCCCCTTGAGCGTGGGCAAATGGTAGGGCGGCAATTCCATAATGAAGGGAGCCGCTATCCCCTGTAGCAGGGTGCTTTTCATCACCAAACCCGTAAACACCGCCGCCCCAATCCCAATCAGGTAGAGCAGAAACACCACATTTTGGGCATTTTTCGGAAAAAACGCCGCCCCAAACAGGGCATACACGGACAGCCGCGCCCCGCAGGACATAAACGGGTTCATCAGAATCGTCATCAACCGATCCCGCCGATTTTCCAGGGTACGGGTCGCCATAATGGCGGGGATATTGCACCCAAACCCCACCAGCATCGGCACAAAGGACTTCCCCGGCAAGCCAATCCACCGCATCAGCCGGTCCATCACAAACGCCGCCCGCGCTAAATACCCCGAATCCTCCAACACCGATAACAAAACAAACAACAAGCCAATTTGGGGAATAAACGTCGCCGTTGTCTGAATGCCACCCCCCACCCCATCTGCCAACAGCCCAATCAGCCAGCCGGGAGCGTGGAGTTGTTGCAACACATGCGCCGTGCCGTCCACCGCAATCGTGCCCACCCCTATATCAAAAAAATCAATAAACACACCCCCCACGTTAATAGCGATGAAAAACATGACATACATAATCACTAGGAAGATGGGAATTCCTAACCAACGGTGCAACACCCAGCGGTCAATCCGCTCCGAAATGGTTTGGCTGACCTGCCCAGGCAGAGTAACTGTCGCCGTCACCACCTCCCGAATCCAGGTGTAACGGACATCAGCAATCAATAGGTCAATCTCTTCCCCCAGGGTTTGGAGCATCTCCTGCCGGTACTGCTGGAAACGGCTTGGTAATGCCGGTGAGTCGTTCGCCCTATCCGCCGATTGCAACCAGTACAGCACTGCCCAAGGGGAACCCAGCCCTTCCTCGTGGGACAGTTCGGTAAACGCCTGCTCTATCAGCGGGGGATAAACGGGGCGCACCCCCGACCCCTGCGGCTGGGTCAATGCCTGCCGGATGACTGCCTTAAGTTCTGCCACCCCCCGCCCCCGATGGGCGCACAAAGGCACCACCGGACAGCCCAACCGCCGTTGCAACCCGGCGAGGTCAATCCGCATCCCCCGCCCCGCCGCCTGGTCCATCATGTTCAGGGCAAGCACCAGCGGCACCCCCATCTCCAAAAGCTGGGTGGTCAGGTAAAGATTCCGCTCCAGATTGCTGGCATCCAGGATATTCACCACCAGGTTGGCTTCACCGCTGAGCAGGTAATCCCGTGCCACCTGTTCATCCAGCCCCGTGCCCCCCGCTGCCACATCCAGGGAATAAATCCCCGGCAAATCCACCACCGTCACCGTTTGCCCCTGATCCCGGTAGGTGCCCTCCTTGCGTTCCACCGTCACCCCTGCCCAGTTGCCCACCCGTTGGCGTGCCCCCGTCAAGGCATTGAATAGGGTCGTTTTCCCACAGTTGGGATTTCCCAGTAAGGCAATCGTCCGCTTGCTCATTGCCCATCGCTCCCTAAATTTGCTTCTCCCTCCACCGGCACCACCTGCAACACCGCCGCTTCCCCTTTCCGCAGACTCAGGGCAAACCCCCGCACCTCAATTTCCGTCGGGTCTCCCAAGGGCGCATGGCGTTTCACCTGCAGGATCGTCCCCGGCGTTAAGCCCATCCCCAGCAATTTCCGCTTGTAATCCCCCGCTCCCGGCGCATAGCCCACCACCCGCACCCGACTGCCAATAGTCGCCTCCCCCAAGGTCATCCTGGGCATTGCCGCCTCCCATCGCTCGACACCAATCCGTTCCGCCATACCCGCCCCCAACCCCCACCGCTGACCTTGACATTCCACCAGCACCGACCCGGAATCCAGATGGCTCAGCACCGTCAGCACCGCCCCCTGGGTGATGCCCATGCCCACCAACCGGGGATTCGCCTCGCCGCAATCCACCCGCACCACCCGCACCCGTTCCCCTGCCCGCATTTGAGATAGGGGCATTATTTGCAAATTACCTTCACTAGCAATTCCCGGCTTAGCCCGGCTCACTGCCGCCTCGTTGACATAGGTAAAACCCAGTTTTTGACCGTTATTTCCCGGCTGACTCCCTGAATGTGGCACCAGAACCTCCTTGATTATTAGTGGCGTTTGTAATAACTTTAGACCTGAACATAATAAATATTATTCTCAATTAAAACTAATGAATATTATTCTCAATTAAAACACAAAGGCAACCCGACGGCGCCCCTGCCTTAAGCAAGTTTTAATGCTCAGGACGCCAAATTGTTATCAAATATTACGGATGGGATGGATTATAACTGGGAGGATTCTTGGGAGCGATTGTTTTGCAATGTACTGCCAATACCCTGCAAAATCCCCCGCCCAATCAAGCCCAAGCCCCGCCCAATGATCCGGGTGAGCAGATAGGCGCTGGTACGACCAATGTAGTTTGCCACCGCCCGCAGTACGGGTGCCACCGCATCCTGAAACTCCAACCAGAGGGTGACCAGCCAGGGAATGCCCCCGAGTTGCGCCAGTTCCGCCGTGCGCCCCGCATACACCGGGTACTGGACAATCGTTTGGTCTTGGATACGCAACAGTTGATAACAACTCTCAAAAATCGCCCGGGGTTCGTCCCAGTAGCGTTGCCAGCGGTAGCGTTGGGAAAGTTGGTTGCGGAGCCGTTCGGTTTCCCGGGTAGAGAGCAGGTTGCGGCGATAAAACCGTTGCTTCACCGATTCATGGTGGGGAAAGCAGTTGAGCAGGGGTTGCACCACCCCGTTGGCGACCTGGATCACCAGATTTTCCAGGAGGATGGCGGCAAAGTTACTGCAGGAGCTGGGATCCCAATTTGGGAAGCTTGCGAACCCTAAATGCCTGGGGACTTGCTGGGTGGGCTTTCTTCGGCTACTGCTTGCCTGCGTCGATCCCCGATGCCGCAATCACCACAGCATTCCGGTCGCTTGAAGTCGTCCCAATGGATGCAAGCCCGGCAGCCTTTCAGCATTTCCGGCCAGCGCTCCCGAATCAACAGTTGCCGCAGTTTGACTTCCCGTGACTCCTGAAAGGGGTGTTGGAATTGATCCATAGCTATTGGGTTTCCCAGCTCTCTTATCTGGTATAAAAGCAGATTTGAGTTTGGGATCGAGAAATATCAGTATAGCTTAAGGTTTGGGTGACCCAATCTTTTCTGCTGGTTCTAAGACAGCCGAGATAAATCAATCCACTTTTATCCATCACCTTAGGAAAAGATTTACCAAAAAAATGTAAACAGTTTACACAAAACTTAGCCCATTTTTTCTCCGCTCAAAACAAAGGTGGGATCCAGTGCCAGCAGCATTTGAGTCCGACCGCGGTGTTCCAGGCGGTTCACCGCCGATTGAATCACCTCCACATGATGAGCCCGCACAGCGGCCAGGCCGGCAGAAAGGCCGTAGAGCCCATCCAAAGAGTTGGTCGTCGCCACGACCCGCCCGTTGGGGCTGAGATGGCTCCAGCAGGCTTCCAAGATCTCGCGTAGGGGGTGGCCTCCCTCAATGCAGATGCGATCCGGTGCCGGAGAAAGGTGTTGCAGACAATCGGGGGCAGTACCTTGAATCACCTGCACGTTGGCGAGGCCAAATTTCCGGCAATTGCTCTCGATCAGGCTGACCACCTCTGCATCTCGCTCGATGGCGATCACGCGAGCTTTGGGGCACAGAATGGCTGCTTCAATGGCAATGGTGCCGGTTCCGGCGCCGATATCCCATAGGCAGTGGTTCTCTCCCAGGCGCAACTGGCTTAGCACCAACACGCGCACCTCACGAGGGCTCATCGGGATCCCTGGGATGCGTTCAAAGGCAGAGTCTGGGATCCCTGGGGTGCGGTAGGGCCAAGAGAAGGCGGCTGACATGGGTAAAGTACCGTTGCAGAGGAAGTTTGTCTATACATATCCCTCAGGATAGAGCGAATGCTCAACAGGCCATCTCCAACCTGATAGGGGTGCCGCTTCTCCCGCCCAATCATTGCCCAGATGGGCACCACAAACGCCCTCTGAGCTCAACGGAGTGGTTGGAGCAATTCCCAACCGGCAAAGCTGCAGTCCAAAACCAAAATGATCCTGCCCCCTTGAGGAATCGAGTTGGACACTAGGGAAGTTCTGGAGATAAGCGGGATCCCTTTTACCCAAGAGCTCATTTTGCGCCGGATGTAGCTGGTGCTGCCGGAAAAAGTTGTAGTTGGGGCAATGTTCAGTACAAGAGGATCTTAAGAACGTTTCCTTGAACTGGAGCCTATCAAACCATCCATCCAAAGAATAAGCTTTGCTCGCAGATACAGCCAAATCTCATCATTTGCCCGCAACAGGAATAGAACATATAGGCTCAATACGACGAAAACACACAGGTTCCCTAAAAAAGTGTAGGTTTGGATAATTCGATCGGTGCTCCAGCCAAAGTCGTAGTTTAGGCGGTTCATATCCCCCCTGGCATCTCCTTGGCCGCCCAACAAAGTTCCCCAGGGAACCTCGGCCAATCCCAGTCTGATGCTGTGCCATTCCCAAAAGCTTCTCCACAGGCTGCTGCTCGCGATCCCCAGCACGACAAATCGCAAAGAGTCCCATCGCCAACGATCTGGCAAGGGAAAATAAAAGCTGGCCATCAGAAAGGTGCTGAGATAAAATTCTCCTCCAACGCCGCTAAAGACAAACAACATCTCCCAGGTGCGATTGGGCATCAGCCAGGTCATGTAAAACTGCAATAGAGCAAGAAAGATGGCCAGCACCTGCAGCCACCCAATCCGCTCCTTGCGGGCTGACCAGAAGAGTAGAATCAGTAAAAAGAGGATTCCAAAATACACAAAGGGATCCCTCTGCGAGCTAACGCTTGTCCAGCCGATGGGCAGAGGCAAAGCCCGATACCCGCTCCACCAGGCGACGGTGGCATGGCCAAGTTCGTGGATCCAAATGTGAAGAGGCAAATGCAACAACTGCAACAAGCCTATGTTGTTCACCATCAGGGCCACCGCAAACGCAGCCGGGTAAGCCCAAGCGTTCACCGACCAGTTGCCAAAAGAAAACCGATCCCAACGCCGCCGGGATCCCAGCTTTAGGCTCTGCCGCCAGAGCAAACGTGAGCCGCGGAAAGCGCAAATTTCCACTTGCTCCAGCCGTGGGATCCGCAGTTGCTTCAAGATCAGAAACAGTTGGGCAGCGGCAACTTGGGGGGAGAGCGCAGGCTGGTACAGGGATCCCAGCAGGTGGACGTGCAGGGTCTCGTCGGCAAAGTCTACTCGAGCACACCAGCGACGCCGCAGCAGCTCCATCCGCACAACCTGCACAATCGACTGGGCGTGTCCAGCTCGGGCCAGGGTTAGGAGATCCGGTGGTTTGGGCATCCCAAGATACCTCGCCGGAGAACAAGCAGGAAGAAGAAGGGGCGAGCCTCTACCCATCATCCCCCAGCCCTGCAGGCAAGAGCGGAATTGCGCTCCTTCCCAGGCTGCTCCGAGGGCAGGTTGGTATAGTTGAGGGCAGCAGGTGTGGGGAGTGGATGGAAGGTCATGCCTGAATTCGGCAAGCCGAGGTCAAGGCGGATATGGGGGGCGATGCTGCTGTTGAGCTTGGCGGGAGCAGGACTGTTTCCCCCTCCCTCTGTCCAGGCCCAGACGACCACAATCCCAGGGTTATCTCGCATCGACCGCTGGCACTACGACCCTCAGCAGGGGCGGCTGGAAGTCAATACACAGGGAGAGGTGCGGCCTTTCCTGTTTGTTCTGCAAAACCCCCCCAGAGTGGTGCTGGATTTTCCCAACACCCGCTTCGGACGGGAGCCCCAGACCCAGACCTTTGCAGGCCGTGTCGCCTCTGTGCAGATTAGCCAGCTTACGGATACCATCACCCGTTTTGTGCTCTATCTGCAGCCGGATCAGCCCCTCAGCCTTAACCACCTGCAACTGCTCACCGCCGGCCCCTCCCGCTGGGCCGTTCAATTCACCCAGGCCGCTCCCCCTTCGCCGCTGTTTCCCCCCTCATCTGCCGGCTCATCAGCTCCCATCCCACTGCCCCAGAGCCAAGCTGTCGGATCCCCCCCACCCCTGCCTGTCTCCCGCTCCGGCCATCAAATTTTAGAGGTATCCCCGCAAGCAGAAGGCTTTTTTATCCGTACCCAAGGCAGCCCCTCCACTACGGTGCGGCGCATCCTCGATCCGGATCGGGTAGTGGTGGATTTTCTCAACACCACCCTCAGCCCTGCCCTCACCCAGCGAGCTTATGTCATCAACCGTCTGGGGGTTTCGCGGCTGCGTATCGGGCAGTTTGAGCCCACCGTTGCTCGGGTAGTGCTGGATGTGGATTCCTCCGGTGGCGACTGGGAAGCCCGCTACGACCCACAGCGAGGTGGGATCTGGATCCAGCCTGCCGGCGGTGCTGCCCAGGCCAGCCTTTTGCCCGAGGTCAGCTCTGTCAACAGCAGTGGGCCGCTGGCCACGTTGCAATCGGTTCAGCTCCAGGGCAACCGGTTGATCATCAGCGCCGATGGATTCATGTTCTACCGGGCCGGCTGGGATCCCGAGAGTGGTGGCTACCGCATCAACGTGGCGCCCGCTCGCCTGCCCCAGTCTATGCCGGATCCCGGCTTGCCGGTTGGAGGGCCGGTGGAGCGGATCCGCTTTGTCCAGGAAGATGCCCGCACGGTCAGCATTCTGGTGCAGCCCGCCGAGGAGTTCAATGTCTTCGAGCCCAACCCCGGCCAGGGATCCCGCCGCATTACCTTGGAGCTGCGACCTCTGAATGCTCCTCCACCAATACCTCAGCCGCAGACGCCCGGCCCTGCCTCCCCTTCCACCCCCCAATCTCTGAACCGGACGGTCATTGCCATCGACCCCGGCCACGGGGGACGGGATCCCGGTGCCATCGGGGTGGATGGGATCCAGGAGAAGGACATCGTGCTCTCTATTTCCCACCAGGTACGACGACTGTTGCAGGAGCGGGGGTACGGGGTGGTGATGACCCGCACCGATGACCGGGAAGTGCTGCTGCAACCGCGGGTGGATATGGCCGTTCAGGCCAACGCTGCCCTCCTGGTGAGCATTCATGCCAACGCCCTGGATCGCTCCGGCATTCACGGCATCGAGACCTATTACCTGCGACCCGATAGCGCCGAGCTGGCCGCCATCTTACACCGCAGCTTGGTCAGGGCTACCGGCGCTGCTGACCGGGGGGTGAGACGGGCCCGCTTTTTTATGGTGCGGGAAACACCTGTGGGTATGCCCTCCGTGCTGCTGGAGTTGGGATATGTAACCAACCCAACCGAAGGGCGAAAATTGGCTACTGCCGAATATCAGGCTATTTTGGCGCGGGCTATTGCCGATGGTATTGAGACCTTCTTGCGCAGCCGCTAGCCGTTGGCTGAGCTTGTTCATGTCTATCGGATCTCTCAATTGATCCTTAACTGATCGAATTGACGATCCAGTTGGCCCAGTTGATCTCAGAGGGAAGGCAGGAAATCTGTCGCCGAGATTCTCGAAAGCAGGGTAGGATACAGCAGCTTAGGCCAAGGTGTTGAGGAGAATGGAGCATGCAGTGGGAGTGGAAATCAGAGCCAGATCCCAGTTGGCCAATTGGGGTGTTTGACAGCGGCTTGGGCGGGCTGACGGTTTGGCGAGCCTTACGCCGCCGACTCCCCCAGGAACGGCTCATCTACTTCGGCGACACAGCGCGGTTGCCCTATGGGGAACGCTCGCCAGAGGAGATCCTGGCCTTTGTGCGGCAAATTCTGACATGGATGCAGGCGCAGCCGGTGAAGCTGGTGGTGATGGCCTGCAATACCAGCTCGGCCTTGGCTCTGGACCACGTGCGGCAGGAGTTTGCCCTGCCCGTTCTGGGGTTGATCCTGCCCGGCGCCCAGGCAGCACTGGCCCAAGGATCCCGCATTGGGGTGCTCGCCACGGTGGCCACGGTCAAGAGTCGCGCTTACTCAAGAGCCATTCAAGAGTACAGCGCTCTGGATCCCAAACGTTTTCCGTACCCCGTTTACTGTTGGGAGCAGGCCTGCCCTGAGTTCGTCCCTCTCATTGAAGCCGGATGGCTGGATAGCCCTGCTCTGCGACAGGCGGCTGAACGCTACCTGCAACCGCTGTTGCAACAGGGGATCGATACTCTTGTCTATGGCTGTACTCACTACCCCCTGCTGGATCCAATCCTGAAGCCTTTGCTGCCGTCCTCGGTCAAACGGGTAGATCCAGGGATGGCGCTGGTGGGATCCCTGGCCCGCGAATTGAGCTTGTGGGGCTTGCGCCGCCCCTCGACCGCTGCCCAGGAGGAACCCCACCGTTTCTGTGTGAGCGGGGATCCAGAGCGGTTTGCCCAGTTGGCCGCCCCTTGGTTGGGCTTTCGGCCCCAGGTGGAGCGGGTGGAATTGCCGGCTTTGGATGTCAGCAACTCCCTCCGCCCCTGAGCGCCCTTCTCCTCGGGGATAAAGATTGGGGGCCCCTCAACGGGTCATCACCTGCAAGGGGAAACGTTCCGCCAACTCCCCTTCCACCTTGGGTAGCCATTCCTCTTGGAACACCCACACCTGCCCCTGCTGTACACGGCCATCGGGGTTTTGCGTCAGCTCCAGCCAGTACACAAATTGGTTTCCCCGCAGCACCACCCCTTGGATGGCAAGGGCCAAGGTATAGCCCGGACTGCCTGCCAGAGCTTCTGGGGATGGGTAGCGAATCACCTCCACTGCCTGATCCAGATCGGCGGCGATCTCCGGCCCATAGACATCGCGAATGGCTTGAAAGAGATCCTCTGCTGTCAGTCCTTGGGGGCGAAAGAACGTCATCCGTTCCGAGCGAATCGTCTCCCGATCCAGCGGGTTGATGATCCGTCCCGGCGGAGCCACCGAAGCCAAGAACGTAAAGCGGGATCCATCTGGCTCCACTCGGTTGATGTTCAGGGTTTCGCCCGGACGGGGCCGCAGCACAGGATTGTCCCTCACCCAGGCTGCCGCTTGATCCGGAGATTGCCCAGGGATCCCCCAAGCTGCCGACCGAAGGCCCGCCACTGCCCAGCAGGCCATTGCCAAACCGGTTCCTCGCACCCAGCGCAGCCTTTTGCCCCAGCAGGACAGAGCCCTTGTTGGCTTTGCACCCAAGACCGGCCAGCGATCGCAACGCACGTTCCCATTCCTCCGGGCGAACAACACAAAACTGAAAGAGATCAATTGAGGTAAGAGATCAATTAGGCGGGCATGGGCAGAACCATCCTCGATGCAAGCGCCCAACAGTCTTGCCCCTCCCCACTGTATCTGAAGATGTCGGTGCGCCTGTTGCGCCTGAGCGCGAGCATCACGGCCAATAGCTGCAAGGATCCCTCGGCAAGATGCGCAGATCCCCGGCGGCTTATCCGCCAAAACGTAAAAAGTATCTTAAGATCAACGGTAAGCAAATCTCATACGCACTAGGTCAGCACCTCAGGAGGTAACCGATGGCTCTCGTTGCAATGCGGACGCTGCTGGATCATGCCGCCGAACATGGCTACGGCATTCCTGCCTTCAACGTCAACAACATGGAGCAGATCCAAGCAATCATGCAGGCAGCCCATGAAACCAACAGCCCCGTTATCCTGCAAGCCTCTCGAGGGGCACGCAAGTATGCGGGCGAGAACTTTCTGCGGCACCTGATCCTGGCGGCAGTGGAGACCTACCCCCACATCCCCGTCGCCATGCACCAAGACCACGGCAACAGCCCGGCTACCTGCTATTCCGCCATCCGCAATGGCTTCACCAGCGTCATGATGGATGGATCCCTCAAAGAAGATGCCAAAACCCCGGCCAGCTACGAGTACAACGTGGCCGTGACCTCCGAGGTGGTGAAAGTGGCTCATGCAATCGGGGTAAGCGTGGAAGGAGAACTGGGCTGCCTGGGATCCCTGGAAACGGGCCGTGGGGAAGCGGAAGATGGCCACGGCGCGGAAGAGGCGCTCAGCCATGACCAACTCCTCACCGACCCCGACCAAGCGGTGGACTTTGTGGAGCGAACTCAGGTGGATGCGCTGGCCGTAGCCATTGGTACCAGCCACGGCGCCTACAAGTTCTCCCGTAAGCCCACCGGCGACATTCTGGACATGGAGCGTATCGCCGAGATCCACCGCCGCCTGCCCAACACTCACCTGGTGATGCACGGTTCCTCCTCGGTGCCCAAGGAGCTGATCGACATCATCAACGAATACGGCGGCTCCATTCCCGAGACTTACGGTGTGCCGCTGGAAGAAATTCAGCGGGGCATCCAAAATGGAGTGCGCAAAGTAAACATCGACACCGACAACCGCCTGGCCATCACGGCTGCCGTGCGCCGCGCCCTGGCCGAGAATCCGAAAGAGTTTGATCCCCGCCACTTCCTCAAGCCTTCCATCAAGGAAATGCAAAAAGTCTGTGCTGAGCGCTACATTGCCTTCGGCTGTGCTGGCCATGGCACCAAAGTTCCGGTGGTTACCTTGGATGAGATGGCAGCCAAGTATGCTTCTGGAGCTTTGGCGGCTCAGGTGAAGAAGACCGTTGCGGTCTAGTCCCCACATCCTGCAAGAACTCTGGAATGCTTGCCGGGGCGCTTCCAGGGTTTTCCTTGGAGATCAGCTAGGTCACTGGACTCAGATTCGACAAATAAGGGGATCCAGCTGGGATCCCCTTTTGCTTTGGAGGAACTTGATGCGTTTTGGGGGTCAGGCAGCTTTTGCCGCAGAACGTTTTTCCGTCTCAATTTGATGGTTCAGCAACGCCAAGCTTAGGCAGTCCAACAGTTCCAGGTCAGCCTCAGAGTAGCGCCGCTGAAAGAGCAGCTCATTGATGCGGTTCTCTTGGCCCAAGCTGAGGAAGCTGCTGCGGAACACCTGCTCCACGATTTCTTGGATGCTGGAGGGCAGAGTAACAGAGTCAAGACTTGTATTCATGGCTGGTTCTGTTTGAGAGATGGTTTTTGAAGGGAGAAGACTATCTTTGCCAAGAGGTGAGGTAGCGCTGCTCGATGTCCTGCAGGGAAAGATGGGAAGCCCTGGGCCGCGGCTCATTCACGGAGGAGACATCGTTCTGCCACTTGAGGGATACTCCCAGCAGTGCTCCCAAAGAGAAGCTCTCGCTCAATAGGGCTGCTATGCGGTAAGTACGGTAGTCCAGGGTTAGATCTTCACTGACTTGCATCTGTGTTTCCTCCGTATTTCTAACGTTCATGCCCCTATCATAGCCTCGAGATCAGTGGAAGTACAGAGAAACATCGAGGATTTGCGTAGGCAATTTGTACGTTTCTTCTACGCGATTTGGCGGATATCGGTGGGATCCCAGGGGTCTTTGGGGCAGGTTCAGGGTTGAGTCAGGGATCCCAGCCCAGCAGAGCACAGATGTCCGCAGCCAGGGTGGCCGCGTTGAAGGGTTTGCCGATGAGGCCATTGGCTCCAAGCTGAGCAAGAGAGGCATCCTGGGGATCCCGGACTTTGGCGGTTAGAAGGATCACGGGGATCCTTTGGGTTTCCGGCAAAGCTCGTAAATGGGCCAAGGTGGTGGGGCCATCCATCCCCGGCATCGTCACATCCAGCAGGATGGCCTCGGGTTGCTCTCGGATAGCGATTTGGATCCCTTCTGGGCCGGATCCCGCCGTTAAGATCTGCCAGCCGACCAAGTTTTCCAGGATCAGTTGGGTCATTTCCCAAATATCGGGTTCGTCGTCGATGATCAGCAGACGATGGGTCATGTTGTTTCAGCCAAGAGTTGGTGTACCCGTTCTTGGAGTTCTGTCGGACTGATGCGCCCTTTGACGTAGATTTCGGTAACTTGAGATTGCCAGCGGATACGCTCTGGGTGCTCCACATCGCGGGCCGTGTAGATCAAGACGGGAATGGGCTTGGCGGGAGGATTCCTGTTCAGCCAATCCAGCAGGGCAAACCCCTCGTCGCCAACCAGTTCCAAATCCAGAATGATGAGATCCGGTCGTGAGGCTTGGCAGTGACTGATGGCACCGGGAACCGAAGCAACCACCACAAACTCTGTATTCTCTCGCTCCAGCAACAGGCTGAGAACATAAGCAAGACTGGGATCATCCTCAACGATCAACACCTGCTGCGACATCGTTTGCTCCTGGGCAGAGCTGGGAAACCAACAATCTGCGCAAGCCTTGAAAGGCTTTTGCCCAGGGTAGCGAGGGAGAAGGGTAAAACTGGGGAAAGTTAGTCGGTGTTTTCGTTGCTCACAAAAGCCGACCCATCAGCCTGGGGTTCGGGGGATTCCAGCGCGTATTTGAGTGCATGCCAGGCCAGGTTGGCGCATTTGATGCGTACCGGGAATTGGGCTACCCCTTTCATGGCGTTCAAAGCCCGTTGCTCCCGCGGGAACTCTTCGCCACCGCGCATCATGGCTTGGAAACGCTCCACCAACTGCAGAGCTTCGGGGATGGTGCGCCCCCGCACCGCATCCGCCATGAGATCGGCAGAGGCCAGGGCAATGGCACAGCCTGCCCCCTCGAATTTGATATCGACAATCCGCTCCTGGCTGGGATCCAGTTGCAAGGTGAGGTCGATGGTGTCGCCGCAGGAGGGGTTGTGGCCGCGCTGGTGGCGGTGGACGGGATCCACTCTGCCGAAGTTGTGGGGCTTTTTGTACCGCTCCAGAATGACTTGCTGATAGAGTCCGCGCAGGTTATCTAGAGGCATTGTTGCTCCTGGTTGGTCGCTGCTCTGGCCGGTCGGCAAAAGTCGATCCGCTCATAGCCCATTGCCGCCGGGAATAGCCATAGTTCTCAGATATTCAGGATTTGGGAAGCGAGCCCGACCTGGCCCATCTGGTTTTGATCTTAACCCCGTTCTTGGTAGAGCTTGAGTCAGTAGAAAAACTCCTGCCAGCGCAGGGGCTTAAGTTTGCGCATGTACAGCCAATCAAAAAAGTTCTTCAGCACCGTGGCTGCATAGCCGCGCCAGACCAGCCTGCCTTTCTCGGCAACGGCAACGCGGTTCCCCACCGTTACACAAACAAAAACCGTGGCCTGTGGTCGGTAGGGGATCAGAGGTTGGCCGCGGATGAGCCGCAGCAGGTTTTGGGCTGCAATTGGCCCCTGGCGCACCGCGTACACGCCGATCTTGGGCAAGAGGCGGGATCTCCAAACAAAGTCAGCGCAGTCCCCCACCGCCAAGATGTGCTCTGAGCCTTGCACCCGCAGGTATTGATCCACAAGCAGGGATCCCGTCGGCCCTGTCGGCAAGCCGCAGGTGCTCAACCAGGCCGGCGCCTGGAAGCCACCTGCCCACAGGCGGGTCTGAGCTATCAACTCGGTGCCATCCGAGAGCCACACCTGCTCCGGCCCAAAGGCTTTCACCTGACATCCGGCCCAGATTTCCACCCCCAGACGGCGGATTTCCCTTTCCACGGCCCGGCGGAAGGGTTCCGAGAAGCCCTCGACCAGATGGGCCTGGCGATGGATCAGGATCAGCCGGGCTTGAGCTAAGGGGATCCCTGTTTTTGCGCTCATCTGCCGACAAAGATCGTAGAGTTCCCCCATCAGCTCTGTGCCGGTACAGCCTCCTCCCGCTACCACAAAGGTCAGCAGGCCCGGCGTCCGATCCCCCTGGGCTGCCCGTTGCCAGCACTGCCGGATCCAGGTTTGGGCGGCCACCAATTGTTCTGCCGGTCGAATGGTAAAGGCATGTTGGATCCCATCGATGGGGCGCAACTCCCGGCCCACATTCACCAACAGATAGTCGTAGGCAAGAGTTTGGATCCCGGCTTCACTCTCCAGGGTCAGGGTTCGAGCTTCGGGTTGGATGTGGGTGACTCGCCCCGGCAAAAACTGGGCGCCGTTGGCTTGAATATGCTCCAGCAAAGGGATCCGCACCAGCTCTAGAGAAAACCGACCGCTCAGCAGCCGTGTGGACATGCCTGAATTAACACTGTAGGGATAGGGGTTGATGGCGATCACCCGTGCCTGCCCTTTGAGCGCCCGCAAGGCGTCGATGGCTCCATAGCCACATCCGGCCAAGATTACGGTGGGCAGGGATCCCCTCATGGCTGGAGCGGGAACCGCTGGGGATCCCCGGCTGCCCATTCCAGGATGGAGCCGGAATAACTTTTGGCTTGCCGGCCCAAGTGGGTCAAAACCACCGTGAGCCAAGCGGCGCGAACCCCGGCTGTGCAGTAGGCAACGATCTCGGCTTCCGGAGGGATCCCGGCTTTTTGCAGGCGGGCGTGAATTGCAGCGGGCGGCAACAGGGATCCCGCCGCATCCATCAGCTCCTTGTAGTAGAGATGCACAGCGCCGGGGATGTGTCCACCGCGCGCCTCACCATAGGGGGTGGCTCCCTTGTATTCTTGGGCTTCGCGACTGTCGAGGATGGCCACACGGTCGGAGCCAAGGCTGGCCCGCAGAGTGTCCCGGTCGATCTCCCACCGGTCGGTTCGCTGCACTACAAAGTCGCCCCGTTGCAGTTCGTCGGCGCTTTGTCGGGCTGTGGTCGGCACTCCCTCATTCACCAGGGCCGGATAGCCCCCGTCCACCATGACTGCCTGGGGATGACCCAAGCTGCGCAACATCCAAACCATCCGGCCATCTTCTCCCCAGCCCCGCAGCGGATCGGCCACCACCACCACCGGACGCTCTCGAAACACGCCAATGCCTTGCAGCTTTTCGGTGAGGAGGGCGTCATCTGCCAACAGCTTGCCGCTGTTTGCAGCCTCTGGTTGAGCAAACTCTGTCCAATTCACCGGAATTGAACCCTTCAGGATCCCGTCGGCTTGCAATTCCGCACTGCGTGCATCCAGAAGCGTTGCCCCTTGTTGGATGAGCTGGATGGCGGTTGCAGGGCTGACCACCCAACCTGGCGTTGGTGTCATGGGTTGAGAGAACCTTAACTGGAAGATCCTATCCCACCTTACGGGACGAGTAGGTCGGTATGCGCTTCTTCCGTTTGTTTGGAGAGAAGCCGTTGCAGGCTCACTCTGGCTTCGGAGAAGTTGGGAGCGATTTCCAAAGCCGAGCGAAAGTGTTCAATGGCCTGCTCCAGCTTGCCTTGGCGGGCAAGGATGGATCCCAGACGATAGTGAGCTGCTCCATAGCTGCCATTGCTGCGAATGGCCCGTCGATAGCTGGCCTCCGCCGAGGTTAGATCCCCCTTGATGCGCGCCACTTCGCCCAGGCCAAAGTGAGCTTCCGGCAACTCTGAATCTCCTTCGAGGGCCTGTTCAAACTGCTGCATAGCCTGCTGCAACTGTTGGGGCTGGATGAACTTGCGCCCAGAGGCATCCCGTTGTTTGGGCCCCAAGTAGGCTAGGCCAATGGCGGCCATCGCTGCGTGCAGATCGGGGGCCAGCTCCAAAGCCCGCCGGTAGTTCTTGATGGCTTCGCTGTATTGCTCTTGGCCTGCCAACACCAGACCCAAACCGTAGTAGGCGCGAGCCTGCTGTCTTTTGAACTGGCCATTGAAGATCACCTGGCTGAACTCCTGGCTGGCTTGAGCCAGATGGCCTGCATGTACCATTGCCAAACCCAGATCCACCCGCACAGCGGCTGCCAACTCAGGAGCGAGATCCAGGTTGAGAGCAGTTCGGAAGGCTGCTATTGCCGCTTTTAACTGACCTTTGCGCATCAGCGCTTGTCCCATCACGGCGTGGGCCAGGCCCAGGCGATCATTCAACTCCAAAGCAGCCCAACAGGAATCGATGGCCTCGTCCCATTGCCCCAGCTTGAGGCGAATTTGAGCAACGCAAAGATGGGCCTCGCTGAAGTGGGGATCCAGCCCCAGGGCCTTTTGTTGCTGAGCTAACGCTTCTGCCCAGTTGCCCTTCTCTGCCCAGGCTTGGCCGAGCAGGCTGAAGATCTCGGCTTGAGCGGATCCCTGGGTGAGGGGCAGCGCTTCGGGCAAATGGATCAAGACTTCATCCGGCTGATGCTGGGCCAACCACTGCCGCGCCAGGGCCTTCAGGGTTTCCACCAGGTGGGTGTTGATGCCGCTCCAGTTCGGGTTCAGGCGTTTGGCCTGTTGGTAGTGGCTCAATGCCTCCTGCAGTCGGTTGGTTTTTGCCAACAGATGGGCCAGCTCAACGTGGGCCTCGACATGATTCGGCTGTTGCCGCACAGCCTCCTGAAACCGCTCCACTGCCTCAGGAATTGGATTGGCCTGTAAAAAGGACAGCCCTTCTGTAAAGGGATCCTGGGATCCCTCCCGCTCAAAGGTGTTGATGGCACGCCGGCCTTGCCAACCCAGCCAGCCCCCCCCTGCAGCCAAGATCAACAGCGGGATCCCCAGCCCCAGCGATCTGGCTCGGGCAGGAACATCGGCTTGCCCAAAAGAGCGCACCACCAACCCAGCCCCCACCAGGAGAGACAAAGCCAGGGCTCCCCCCAGGAAGGGCCGTAGGGTGGGTCTGTGTAACCATTGGCCAAGTGTCCGAACGTTGACCGGAACAGTGATAGGAAAACCGGAGCGAGCAGGTGTGGGCAGAGGGGTCGGGATCCCGTCTTGGGAAGGGGCATGGCCAACCGAGGCCTGGCTTGGAGCCGCTTCTGGCCAGCGCTCTTTCTGAATTTTGGGAACCGGTGCCCCCAGAGTTTTAACTTTGCGAAAATCGGAGTTGTGGTCGGGATCCACAACAGGTTTTTGGGCCTCCAGCACCTTGATCTCAGAAATCTTGGTGCCCGGTAATACAATCTGCGTGGCATCGGCACTGCTTTCCCCAGAGGACAAGTAGAAGACTTTTTTCCACTGCGGCTGTGTTTCCCCCTGAAGCCGACCGTACACCACCAGTTGGCTAACTCCCTGCACAGGCAAGCCCCCCAATTGGCTGGCAACTCGATGCAACACCATAGAGCGGCTAAACATCCCCTGCCGTGGGAGATCCACCATGAGGTAAAGGACATCTTGCTTCAGGGCCGAACGGGTTGGCAGGGGGGCCAGGGCCTTCTGCAGAGCCTTGATCAGGGTTTCCACGCTGCGAGCAGCAGATGAGCCAGCCATAAAGTTAGAGTTCGCAAAGTTAAGTTAGAGAGTGAAAAAATGGTCTTGTAACAACTCCAATCCAAGAGGGCTCCACTTCTCTCGGCAAAAACGAGTACCCCCTCGCCAGAAGTCCAGGCCTCTGACTTCATCTCGCTGCCTCATTGTGCTCAATCTGCCGGAGTCCGTCAATATACTGAAAGAGCCTGTTACAAACGGGGCTGCCGGCCCATTCTGGGACGGAAGAGGTGGGTGTGGTCAGGGCTGTAGAGCCGCGAGCGGGCAGATCTGGAGCTTGACAAGCCTTTCAAGGCAGGGCTGACGAGATAGAGCACTGTGCGTTCTAAGCCGGCTTGCCGGGTGAGGGCGGCCATCTCGGCCAGGGATCCCAGCCAGATCTGTTCGTCCGGCCAACCCAAGCGATAACAAACGGCAACCGGGGTATCGGCGGGGTAGTGAGCCAGCAGATCTGCCTGCGCTTGTTCTACGTGGCGGGCGCTCAGATATAGACACAAAGAGGCGCGGTGGGCTGCCAGACTGGCCAGGGCTTCTGCTTCCGGTACCTGGGTGCGACCGCTGGCGCGGGTGAGGATAATCGTCTGTACCAACTTGGGTATGGTCAACTCCACCTGCAAACGGGCGGCTGCCAATTGAAAGGCGCTTACTCCCGGCACGATCTCAAAAGGGATTCCTGCCTCCGCCAGCCGGATCAGCAGCTCGTGTAAAGCGCCGTAAAGGCAGGGATCCCCATCCTGCAGCCGCACCACCCGCAGCCCCTCTTCCACCCGTTGGATCATTTGTGCCACCAGCGTTTCCAGTGTGAAGGAGCGCGTGTCGATGGCCTCAACCCCAGGGCGACAGTGCTGGAGCAGTCCCTTCGGCACCAGAGATCCCGCATAAAACACCACATCGGCTTCCGCCAGCAGTCTTTGCCCCCGCAGGGTAATCAGCTCGGGATCCCCAGGGCCGGCGCCGACAATGTGGACGGGCCAATAGGGCACAGTCTGTTCGCTCATTCGGTCTCTTCCTACCCCAGCAGCGTGCATCCTAGCAGCAGGGAACCACTTCAGAGAGGATAGAGCTAATCACTCCGTCCATGAGGGGATTCGAAGGTCTCTTTTTTTGAAGATCCCTTTTCTAAAGTCTTTACAAACAAGTCTTGACAAATAAGAAGAGTATCAATCAGCTTAGAGTACAGACTTTGGAACTGCGCTTCAATGGCGATGCCGACATCTGGGTTTGGAGACCACAGCCCGCTGACGCGAGCAAAGCGGTTAATCACTCTGAACCTCTGGCAAAGCCCTAGGGTAGCCTTGAAAGCTGTCAGGGTCAAGAAAATGACTTTAGACCTAAATCTCTCGGTAAAGCGCAACGAAGTGCAATGCGAGACTTCTAGAAAGCTCACCTGAAAGCTCAAGCTAAGAACACGGAAGTCCAAGGTAGGCATTTGTATTCGATCTTAAGGTACGTTCGGAAAGACTATTATCCCTACGTTGTTTTACCCCAGCCGATTGCTCTCCTCCTGAGGGGGCCAGATCTCCCACCTCGCCCGCCGGAGCCTGAGCCGCCGCAGATGCCTGCCCGTCCGCTGGAGCCGGAGCCGCCACAGATGCCGGAGCGCCCAACGGAACCTGAACTACCTCGAATGCAGGAACGCCCTGTTAGGCCAAATCTACCCGAGCTACCCCAGCCTTTGATGGGCAAGCTGCAATCGGCATGGGCAACTGGTGCTGGTGCATAGAGCAGTCTAGTGTCCGGTGCTATACCCCTGATATCGCAATGCAGGTATCTAGAGATGGAAAAAGATCACTCGTTTTACTCATTGACATTGAAATTGATGAGCCATGGTTTCTTGAAGGTAATCTGTGTAGGCCAGCCCATACTGTGAATGATCCTAAGCAAAGTAAGCGTGATGCTTATCTAGCGGATAGAGGCTGGGTTGTAGTTCGGTTCTCAGAACGGCAAGTTTATGAAGAAAGTGAAAAGTGCATTAATCTCATCTTTTGCTTGGTCTCAGGTGTCTTGGGTGCATTAGATTCTAAACAGCCAGACTTATCATTTTCATTTCCAACGGACCACAAGAGATGGGGTGATCAAAGTGCTCTTAGTGAACCTAGATTTCCTCCTTCCTACTTTTAATTCCCAAGGTTGAGACTGGCCCTACCGGGATTGAATTGAGCTAACGCGCTGGTCCGAGACGCTGCTGCAGGATTTGTGCGGCCAGCAACACATCCAGGGGGGTGGTTAGCTTCAGATTGGATTCCTCCCCTTCGACGATGTAGACTGGCCAACCCAGCTTCTCGAATAGGGCTGCATCATCGGTTACCTGCCAACCCTGGTCCAGAGCCTCCCGATGGGCTTGCCATAGCATCGACAGGCGAAACCCCTGCGGCGTTTGCGCTGCCCACAGCCGGCTGCGTTCTGGGGTTGACTGAATTTGGATCCCTTTTGGGCCTGCCTCAGCGACTTTAATCGTGTCCTTGACAGGGATCCCCGCGATGAGACCATCCACCTGCTGCAGAGCGGCACTGCAGCGATCGAACAACTCAGGGGTAGCCAGGCAGCGGGCCCCATCGTGAATCAGCACCCGTTCCACCGTCCCCCACCCATAGAGATACTCAACCCCCTTGCAAACCGACTCCTGCCGCGTCGCCCCCCCTTGTAAAAGCTGCACCGGAGTGGACAGATCCATTGCCGCCAGGATCTGCTCGATGGCTGGCCAATCGCCGGGTTGGGAGAGAATGCCGATCCACTCGATGGAGCTGGCTCGATCCGCAGCCTGCAACGTCCAAGCCAAAATCGGCTGACCTAAGAGCGGCAGCAACAGCTTATTGACCGCAGCTCCCATTCGCTTGCCGCTGCCAGCCGCCGGGATCAGAAGGTGCATGGGATCCAAAAGTGCATCCAACCGGATCCCAGTGTACTGCTCAACTCAACCTTCCAACTCTCCCGAAGCAGTGACAAAGTCAGGGTAGGCAATGTTGCCGTGCTCGCCAATATCCAAGCCGGCCAACTCTTCTTCTGCCGAGACGCGCAGACCGATGGTGCCCTTCAAAATCAAAAACAAAGCCAGACAACAGATAAAAGACCATCCTCCCAGGGCAATAACCCCCAGAATCTGTACCGGCAACACCGCCCAAGTCACCCCCGCTTCCGCATGGGCAAACCACGGGATCCCTGCAGCAATGACCCCCCAAGCGCCGCACACCCCATGTACCGACACCGCCCCCACCGGGTCATCCACCTTCAAGGTGCCCTCGATAAACAGCACCGACAACACCACCAACACCCCGGCCACCGAGCCGATAAGGATTGCCCCCAAAGGATGAACAGTGTTGCAAGGAGCAGTAATGCCCACCAGCCCCGCCAGTGTCCCATTGGCTGCAAACGTCATGTCCGGCTTGGTAAAAATGGCCCAGGAAGTACAGAGAGCGCCGATGGCTCCTGCCGCCCCGGCCAAATAGGTATTGAAAGCAATCCAGCCAATATCAGGAATCGCTGCCGTTGTAGAGCCGGCATTAAAGCCAATCCAGCCCAGCCACAGGATCAACGCCCCCAACATGCCCAAGGGTAAGCTATGCCCGGGAATAGCCCGCGGCTCCCCATTGGGACCATACTTGCCCAAGCGCGGCCCCAACACCAAAGTTCCCGCAAAAGCTGCAGCCCCACCCACCAAGTGCACCACCCCCGACCCGGCAAAGTCAATGTAGCCCAGGTTTTCCAGCCAGCCGGCTGTACCACCGTTGTAGTCGGCAAACAGGCCATTCCAGGCCCAGCCCCCGGAAATCGGGTAGATCGCCCCAGAGATGACGATGGAGTAAATCAAATAAGCCAAAAAGCGGGTGCGTTCCGCCATTGCCCCGGAGACAATGGTGGCAGCGGTGGCGGCAAACACCAGTTGGAAACAGAAGAACGTGAAAGGCCAAGCATCGTTTTGACTGCCGGCTTCAGCTCCCTGTTGCCAGTTGAAAAAAAACCAGTTGGTGCCCAAAAAACCGGCCATATGGGATCCGAACATCAGCCCAAACCCCAAAAACCAAAAAGCGCAGGCCCCGAAGCAGAAGTCCATCAGGTTCTTCAGGACAATGTTGGTAGCATTTTTAGCCCGCGTGAAGCCCGCCTCCACCATGGCAAAGCCCGCCTGCATGAAAAACACCAGCGCCCCGGCCACCGTTGTCCAGACGATGTCGGCATGGTATTGCTGAGTTTTCAGTAAGGTTTGTAGCTCAGCCCAAGCCTCGGGTGGGAGAGCCTGTTCCAGAGCCGTGAGATCCATCTGGGCCAGAGCAGGCGGGGCAACCAAACTTCCCAACCCCAGCAAAGCTCCAACCCCCAGCAGGACTTTCCCCCCTGTCCTCAAACCCAAAAGGATCCCCTGCCGAAGACGAGAGAAAACAGTCTCACCTATCTGACTTTTCATCTCGATTCCAAGTCCCACACCTCGATTTTGAGCTATTTCTCCCCTCCTACCCGTAACCACCTACACCAATGCCACCAAATACATCAACAAGCCATAAAAGAGAGGGCCAGCCCTGACCCTCCCTTTTGATGCTCATTTGATGCTCAGTTCAGCAATGCTCCGATCCGGCAACCCCAAGTCAGACCGAGCACAACGGCTCAAGATTGCTCCGAATCGGTGGCAGCAGTAACGAAGTCGGGGTAGGCCACGTTGCCATGCTCGCCCACATCCAAACCGGCGATCTCTTCCTCGGCGCTGGTGCGCAGGCCGGTTACAGCCTTGAGGATATAGAACAGGATCAAGCAGGTAATAAAGGGCCAGAGGAAGTAGGCCAGAGCGCCCACCACTTGTACCCCAAATTGGGCCCAGGTGACCTCTTCAGCATAGTTGGCATTGGCAAAGAAGGGGATCCCTGCTGCCAACACCCCCCAGATACCACAGGTGCCGTGTACCGAAATCGCGCCCACCGGGTCATCAATTTTCAGCACCGTATCCAGGATCACCACCGAAATCACCACCAGAATCCCGGCCACCGAGCCGATGATCAGAGCACCCAAAGGATGGACGCTATCGCAAGGGGCAGTGATCCCCACCAAGCCGGCCAGGACACCGTTGGCGGCAAAGGTCATATCCGGCTTGCCAAAATGAACCCAAGAGGTGAACATCGCCCCAATTGCTCCAGCCGAAGCTGCCAGCAGCGTATTCATGGCAATCCAGCCAATATCGACAGAGGCTGCAGTGGTGGAACCGGCATTAAACCCGATCCAGCCCAAGGCGAGGATAAACACCCCCAACATCCCCAGCGGCAGGTTGTGGCCAGGGATCGCCCGCGGCTCTCCATTAGGGCCGTACTTGCCAATGCGAGGGCCGAGCACAATGGCGCCTGCCAAGGCCGCAGCGCCGCCTACCAAATGCACCACCCCCGATCCAGCGAAATCAATGTAGCCCAGATTTTCCAGCCAGCCGGCTGTGCCGCCGTTGTAGTCGCCGAACAGCCCGTTCCAGGCCCAACCCCCAGAGATGGGGTAGATTAGCCCAGAAATAACGATGGAGTAGATCAAGTAGGCCAAGAACTTGGTGCGCTCTGCCATCGCTCCGGAAACAATGGTGGCGGCGGTAGCGGCAAACACCATCTGGAAGACAAAGAAAGTAAAGGGCCAGCCATCTGCCTCGTAAGCCTGCTGCCAGCCAAAAGCAAACCAGTCAGTGCCGAAGAAGCCAGTACTTTTGCCGAACATGAGGCCAAACCCGATGAACCAGAAGGCGCAACAGCCCATGCAGAAGTCCATCAAGTTCTTCATCATGATGTTGGCGGCATTCTTGGCGCGGGTAAAGCCCGTCTCTACCATGGCGAACCCCGCCTGCATGAAGAACACCAAGGCTGCTGCCACGATCGTCCAAACAACGTCAGCGTGTTTCTGAACTGCCTCGGCCTCTTGAGCAAAGGCAGTTCCCTGGCCGAATAGAAAGACCAGCGCAGCCATTAGAGCAGCAGTCAGACTCCACCTGGCCGGTCGCCAGAGCCACTGGGGCACCTGGCTCTTGAGCTTTTGGATCATTGTCGTACTCATGCTTTTCGACTCACCTAAAGTGACAGTACTTCTCGCAACACATTACCCGAAAAGTAGGGCAAGAACACCTCATCAGATATACAGCAAAAGAGACATGAAGCAAACTCACACGAGGCTCAGGCCGGGCAACCCAAACCCTGAACGTGATCCCTTCTCATAGGGCATCTTGGTTGAGCTCGCCAGTTCGAATGCGGATGGTTTTTTCGACGGGGCTGATGAAAATCTTGCCATCCCCGATTTCACCGGTGCGAGCCGCTGCAATCAGCTTCTCCACCACCGTATCCACCAGGTCATCTTCAACCACGATCTCCACTTTCAGCTTTTGTAGGAACTCTACCGTGTACTCGGATCCCCGATAACGCTCGGTTTGTCCCTTTTGCCGGCCAAAACCCCGTACTTCACTTACAGTCATGCCGACAATTCCGGCATTGACCAAAGCAATTTTGACCTCATCCAACTTGAATGGCCGGATTACGGCCTCGATTTTTTTCATTTGCCTCCTGCACCCCGGACAATTCCGCTAATTTCTAACACTACTGACACCTGCAAATTGTAAAAACAGATACATTTTTATCTCCTACTGAAGATGCTTACCACTCTGGATTTGCTCCCGTCAAGACCGGAAGGCCAAGCTTAAGCTACCTTAACGGGAGGAAGTCCCCACTGGCGTCTCACCAGCATCTGTAAGCGGCTGAGGGCTGAGAGAGGCCAAGCTGGCTGTAATAAGCGCTACCGCAAGCCACCACAGCATTTGTACCTGGGGACGATACCAGATGGTATCCACCAAGCCGTGGGCCATCATGCCGGTGCAAGCGGCCAAGCCTGCTGCCACCCATAGACCCTGCGGATCCCGCAAGTTGAGCAAAGTTTTCCAGCATCTCCAGCCGTGATCCCAGAGCACCAAGAGGAACCAGGCGAAAGTTAAGGAGCCGATGAAGCCAGTCTCTACGGTGAGCTGCAGAGGCACCGAATAGGCTCCAAGGGCGCTGAAGTTGCCTCGTTGGTAAAGGGGGTAGACGCGGTTAAAGGCGACATTGCCGGGGCCGATCCCCAAGATGGGAAAGTCGCGGATCATGTCCAAGACCGCCGCCCAGACGTTGATCCGAAAGTTGTTGCTGGTGTCTAGCCGCCCCCAAAAAAGGCTCTGCACCCGCAGCCGCAGAGGGCGTACCGTCAGGATTCCGAGCAACAAAGCGGCCCCCCCTCCACTCAACAGAACCGGCAAGGCCCAACGCCGCCAACGAGCCGGCAAATCGACAGAATGCCACTGTGCCAACAGCACGGCCATCAGGGTGAGCGTGGCCAGCCCCCCAATCCAGGCGCCACGACTGTAGGTGAGCAACAGGCAAATCAGGTTCACCGCCGTCGTAAACCCGGCCAGGAGTTTCGCCCCCCAACTGGGCCAAATCCAAGTGGCGGCCAGCCCCAGGGGAATGACCGGGATCAAGTAGCCCCCGTACAGATTTGGGTTGCGCAGATAGCTGTACACCCGCGTCAGACCTGCCAAGCCCGACTCCGGATCCACCCAGGTGGCCAGTTCCGCTGCCCCATATAAGTATTGCCGCAGGCCATGGATCCCCATCACCAAGCTGACCAAAAGCAGGGATCCCACAATCCCATCTCGGAATTGGGGTTTGCGCAGCAGACGATGCAACAACAGATAACCAGCCAGGTAGAGAGTCAACTTCAGCCAGCCATCCCGTGCTGCGTAGGCAACCGGAGAGAGAATCGTTGCCAAGGTGGCAATTCCCCAGAAAAGGACCAGGGGCAGATGCAGCGGCAGCCCAATCGGTGTTTCCACCAAAGTGCCCAGGCCCACCAGAGCGGCCATAGCCAGCAAAATCAGGCCCAGGATGCCGGTGGAGCTTTGTGCAGAGAAAATCCAGTAGAGCAGCACTAGCCCCAGGCCGATGCGGTCGGAAGTCTGCACCAATACGCTGCTTTTCCCCCAACTCTGCAGGGATCCCAATAGACGACCCAAAAGGCTTCCCTGCCACCAAGCCTTGATGGGAAAATCGCGCAGCAGAAAACCGTGCCACCGTTGCGTTGCTCGTTCCATAGTCCTCTGGGGCGTGTTGGGCCCAAATCCCCACACCTCAAGTCATCCTACTGGTTTCACCAGCGGGACAAAGCTTTAGTCTATATCCCCAGAGGCAAAGAGACAATGAAGAAGAGCGCAACTTCTTATCGCGCCAGCCGGACAAAGTACCCCTCAACAAAAACAAAGAACCGGCTGACTCACAAGACTCTACAAGACAAAAGGCATCGAAGAGTTATCAAAGTTGGGTTTTCAATCTTAAGAACAAGTCTCTGTAAAAAGCAAAGAAGAACAGCAGGAAAAACTACAAAAAGCTCTATCTCAATCTTCAATCAAATGTTGGATTGCCGCAATCGAAGATCTCCTGACCTACCACAGACCGATTCTCAAAAGATTCTTCAGGCCACACAGGCTAACACTTGACCTTGAGATCCTCTTTCACCTTCGGCATTAGGAGAAGGGATTTGATCGCCTAAGCGGGATCCAGACCAACCTTCCTTGGCTCTAACTGCGTTCTGGGAATTGGAGTTGGAATAGTGAATCTGAATACGAGTAGGACGGCCCAGACCCAGGGCGGATCCCATGCAACGGGCTAAGATTTGCACCTTAAACTCAAACTCGCCAATGCCATCCATAATCTTTAACCCTGCAGTCTCTGCTCCTAATTCAACTGTAGGAGAAGGTCTACGAAACCTCTTCAGTGGGAATACAGAACTTTTTGAGCTGCGGAGACTTCTGGATTATGAAAGTTATGTAAAGATACCTTTGTTTTCGCCAGACAGGGCGAGTACTTGACCTATTCTTAAACAACTTGAGTCAAGCTGGGCTCGGTATCTTCACTTGGACTGACTCCCTCCACCAAGTTGAGCAGGGATCCCAGCCAAACCGCTTAGACAAGGTGAGCTGGCTTACGCAAAATGGAGGAAGTAGGGGAAAAGCATCTCGTAAATCACTCGGTCGAAGCGTGCCCGTTTACCTGTACTGGGGAGATGACACCTATCGCCTGATGCAGGCGGTACAGCAGTTGCGGGATCAAGTGCTGGATCCCCACTGGGCAGCTTTTAACTACGATCGCCTGCCGCCGGAATCCACGGTTGCTGGGCTCAACCAAGCCATGACCCCGCCGCTGGGATCCAACGCCCGCTTGGTTTGGCTGGAAGAGACAACACTCACCCAACATTGCCCGGAAGATCTGTGGGAAGAAGTGGAGCGAACCTTGGCCCAGTTACCCCCTACCACCCATTTGCTCTTGACCACCAGCAGCAAACCGGATGGGCGCCTGAAATCCACCAAAATCCTCAAAAAAACGGCCATTGTCCGCGAG
This sequence comes from Thermostichus sp. MS-CIW-37, assembly GCF_054060065.1. NCBI lineage: Bacteria > Bacillati > Cyanobacteriota > Cyanophyceae > Thermostichales > Thermostichaceae > Thermostichus > Thermostichus sp. MS-CIW-37. Next base: position 74,657 of record NZ_JBSSCV010000014.1, read on the forward strand.
TTTTCCCAACTGGCCCCTTGGGATGAGGAGGGCATTCTCCAGCAGGTGCAGCGGGAAGCTGAACAACGGGATCTGGCCCTCAGCCCGGCAGCCGCCCAGAAATTGGCCGAGGCGGTGGGCAATGACTCCCGTCGCTTGGCGATGGAATTGGAAAAGCTGGCCCTGTTTACGGCAGGTCAACAGGATCCCATTTCTCCTGAACAAGTCGAGGCGTTAGTTCCCGCCAGCGCCTACAACAGCTTTCAATTGGCGGGATCCCTGCGCAAAGGGAATCTGGAACAAGCCCTACGCATCTTGACCCATCTGCTGGATCACAACGAGCCGGCCCTGAGGATTCTGGCGGTGCTGGTAGGCCAATTTCGCACCTGGCTATGGGTGCGGCTGCTGCTGGATCAGGGAGAACGGGATCCCAAAGTCATCGCCCAGAAAGCAGAAATCGGGAATCCCAATCGGGTTTACTTTCTGCAAAAAGAGGTGGGATCCCTCGAAAGCTCAGCTCTGCTAAGGGTGATGCAGCAACTTTTGCAACTGGAATACCAGCTCAAGCAAGGTCAGCCAGAGCGAGAGGTGTTTCAAGAGGCGCTGATCCAGATTGTGGCCTTTCTCCAGAAAGGCTCATCTTCCCGCAGCCGCTCTCAGACCTCAGCCGCCGCTCTTCTTGGGGAGAGGGGAACCATTGGCCCAGCGAGCCGCTCCACTGCCACTTGAGGTAACCATGGGGCAGAGCTGAAATGGCTCTACGGGTTGCTGCCAAAATGGCTTCGAGACAACCTCAGAGCAAATAGAGCAAGATAAACAACACGATCCAAACCCCATCCACAAAGTGCCAGTAGATCTCAGCAGCTTCGACGCCAAAATGATGTTGAGCGCTGTAGTGGCCGGGCTTAAAGGAGCGCCAGAGCACCGCCAAAATGAACAGCAACCCTGCCATCACGTGGAGACCATGAAACCCCGTTAAAACATAGAAGGTGCTGGCAAACAGGTTGGTGGTGAGGCCAAACTCCAGGTTGCTGTACTCATAGAGTTGACCCGCCAGGAAAACCGCCCCCATCAGGGCTGTGAGGGCAAACCACAGTCGCAGGCCCTTGACATCATTGGCCTTGATGGCCGACCCGGCTTTGTGAACGACAAAGCTGCTGGAGAGCAAAATCACCGTGTTGATCCCGGGCAAGAGCAATTCCCGCTCTGGGGTTCCCTCCGGGGGCCAGACAGGAGCGGTGAGGCTGTAGGCCAGGTAGGCCATGAAAAGCCCCAAAAATAGGCAGCCTTCTGCCACCAAAAACATCAAGATGCCGAAGACGCGATGATCCGGGTGCTCAGCGTGGGCCTGTGGGTGGCCAACCATCAGCGTTTCAGAGGCGAGGGATCCTTGCATATTCCTGTCCAAATCAAATCATCTCTCGCATTCCTGAGACTTCTTGGGATCGTCCAAGCGCTGGGGTTAGCCTGACCCAGATCCCAAGACTAAGACGGGAGTACCCGGTGAGCAGAGGATTAACTACCCACCGGGCAACCGACCTGCTAGGAAGAGGTAGGCTCCGCTTCTGCCAGCGCCAGCTCCCGCAAGGTTTGCAACTGAGCAGCAAAGTAGTCCAGCGTCTCCTTGCTGTGCAAGCCGTAGTCGTAGGGGCCAGTTAGCAGAATGGGATCCCCATAAAAGTTGTGATGGGGCGGGGGAGAAGAAGTTGTCCACTCCAGTGTCAGGGCCTGCCAAGGATTATCCCCAGCTTTTGGCCCGGCCACCCAAGAGTAGATGACGTTGACCAAAAAGGGCAGAGTGGAAAGGGCGAGCATAAAGGCGCCCACCGAGCTGATCCAGTTCAGATCGGCAAATTGCGGGTCGTATTGGGCAACGCGGCGGGGCATCCCCATCAGGCCCAGCTTGTGCATCGGCAGAAAGCAGATGTTGAAGCCGACGAAGGTCAGCACAAAATGTACCCGTCCCCAAAACTCATTCAACATGCGCCCCGTCATCTTGGGGAACCAGTGGTAGATGCCGGCATAGATCCCAAAGACGCTGCCCCCAAACAACACATAGTGCAGGTGGGCTACCACAAAGTAGGTGTCGTGAACGTGGATATCCAGAGGCACCGAGGCGAGGATAATCCCGCTCAAGCCGCCGATCACAAACATCGAGACAAAGCCCATGCCAAACAGCATGGCCGACCGGAAGTGGATCTTGCCGCCCCACAAAGTGGCCAGCCAGCTAAACACCTTGATCCCAGTGGGAACGGCAATGGCCATGGTGGCGATCATGAAGAACACCCGCATCCAGTCAGGGGTGCCGCTGGTGAACATGTGGTGAGCCCAGACGATCAACCCCAAAAAGCAGATGGCCAAGCTGGAGTAGGCGATGGCCTTGTAGGCAAAGATGGGCTTGCGGGCATGCACCGGCAAAATCTCCGAGATCATGCCAAAGACCGGCAAGATCATGATGTAAACCGCCGGGTGGGAGTAGAACCAGAACATGTGCTGGTAGACCACCGGATCCCCGCCGCCGCTGGGGTTAAAAAAGGCCGTGCCTGCCAAGAGGTCAAAGCTAAGCAAAATCAATGCACCGGCCAAAACCGGTGTTGCAATGAGGGTAAGAATAGATGCTGCCAGCATGGCCCAACAAAACAGGGGCATGTCTTCCATCTTCATGCCGGGCATGCGCATCTTCAGAATGGTGGTGATGAAGTTCACGGCTGCCAGGATGGAAGAGGTTCCTGCCAACAAAATGCTCAGGATCCAGAGTTCTTCCCCCACTTTGCCGCTGATCAAGCTGAGGGGGGGGTAGGAAGTCCAGCCGGCAGCCGGAGCCTCTATGAACAGGCTGGCCAAAAGCAGGATCCCTGTGGGCGGAACCAGCCAAAAGGCCACTGCATTCAGCTTGGGGAAGGCCATATCCCGCGCCCCGATCATCAGCGGTACTAGGTAGTTGCCAAAGCCCCCTGTCAGCGCCGGCACGATCCACAAGAAGATCATGATCGTGGCGTGCAGGGTAAAGGCACCGTTGTACCGCTCAAAGCCCAGAAAGTCCGCCTCTGGAGTAGCCAGCTCTGCCCGTACTGCCGTCGCCAGCGCCCCTCCCACCAAGTAGAAGAAAAAGGTGGTCACCAAGTACTGGATCCCGATGACCTTGTGATCGGTGGAAAAAGTAAAGAAGCGCCACCAAGGCTCAGCAGGAAGTTCAAGTTCAACCTTCGGTGCAGCAACAAGTCTCGGATTGTCTTGTAGCTGGGTCATTGCCAAAAAGCTCCCGTGTCGCGTCGGCGGAATGGTGTTCTCAAAAGCGCAGGCCAAAGGGGCGTCAGGGATCCCGGCTAGCCTGCGGAAGGAAGGGATCCAGAATGGGACTGGAGAGACTTCAAATCTGAGGGGGAGACGCCCAAACGCTGGTGGTGGACATGGGCAAAGGCAGACTCGGCCTCAGGGAAGCCTGGCCGAGGAGAGGGATGGACTGGCGAGAAATCTGAAACGAGGGCCAAGGTGCTGCCCTCGCCACGGGCGGCCAAAACTTGCTCCTGCTGCCAGCGCTCGAAGTCTTCCGGCGTATCCACAAACAATTGCCCTGCCATCACCCCATGATAGGGGCCGCACAGCTCTGCGCAGATGATGGGGTACTGCCCCAGTTGAGTGGGCACAAACTCCAGGTGGGTCTCTCGGCCCGGGATCACATCCTGCTTGAGGCGAAATTGCGGTACCCAGAAGGCATGGTTCACATCCAGAGCCGTCATATCCAAGCGCACCCGCTTGTTCAGAGGAAGGTGCAGCTCGCTGGCCACCAGGCCAGAATCCGGGTAGGTGAACATCCAAGCATATTGCATGCCCTGCACTTGAACGACCAGATCCGGCTGGCCCATTTCCTTCCCGGGTAGCACCGCAGGCGTGTAGGCGTAGCCGGGATCCCCCGCCTCAGCTTCGTGGGAAGACTCCATCGCCATGGCTGCGTGGATGTGCCCGCCGACATCAGCACCCCCGTAGATGGCCTGGTAAACATCCAAGCTGGCCAAGCCTAACCAAAGAATGATCACCGCCGGCACCGCCGTCCACACGATCTCCAACAGCACGTTGCCGTGACTGGGATCCCCGTCGCCTTTGTCGCCTCGCCGCTTGCGGTAGCGGACAATACAGTAGAGAAGTACACCCTGTACCACCAAAAAGATCCCTGTGGCAATGGTTATGGTGCTGTTAAAGAGGCTGTCGAACAAGGGGGCTGATTCGGCAGCAGATTCGGGAAGCAGATGGTGGTTTTGCCCGTACCAAAGGCTTGCCAGGGTCAGGAGAATCCCCATACCCACCAAGATGATGTTGCTAATCGCACTCACGACTGCTTTTCCCCAATACAGAGAGCATCTACCCTAGCAGACAATCCGCCCACAGCGTTTGCAGACTACGTTTTCTACTGTTGCCGTTTTTTGTTTTTGTTTACATTGCTTACAGGGCTTACAAAATTTTTGCCTATGGAGCCCGATCCGCTGTGCACGGACTTCCCACCGCTATCAAATACTAGTTCGCGGGGGAAAGAAAGTTGTGTAGACTTATGGATCTCTTCAGGATCTTCCTGGGTGAGCAGCGGCGAGACAGAGCTTTGGTTCCGAGATTTTCGGCAGACCTGCGCAAGGGCGGTACTGCACTGAAGGCCGGCTCTGGTTGAGGGCCATCTCTCCAAACAGAGGTTCTTGTTGCCCGCAGACTGAGGTAGGGTGGGATAACCCCGCAATTGGGCTGGTTTGGACAGGTTTTCTCTCTTTAACAAAGGAGGGGCGCGGGGAGCTATAAGTCCCGCGCTGTATGCAAAGCATCAGCGTCGGGATACATGGACTCCCCGCACTTGTCGATTCTCT
>NZ_JBSSCV010000015.1:0-72875 GCF_054060065.1 Thermostichus sp. MS-CIW-37
TTTAAGTGTGGACACTGTGGATGGGAAGGGGATGCGGATTTGAATGGTGCGAATGTGATTGCGCTTTTGGGGGCTGTCGTAAACCAGCCTAGAGGCTCGTGGTTGGCTTGCCAACTGCAGGGCTACCGTTCGCGCCAGCGGGCCGGAGGCCTTAAGCCCGCCCTGTACTGCGAAGCAGTCAGGGTTGGGTAGTTTACCACTTGTCCTGCGACCGGTCGCCTCAGCGGTACCGAGCACTTCGGCGTTGCCCAGCAAGATGTTCTTCCCATTGCTCGTATGAGAAAGGGCCTTTATCCTGCCAGCACCTACGATCCTGCCTGCCCGGTCGGCAGCTACTGGGACAGCACGATAGCAGATCCCGGTTGGCGGCATCCGGCACCTTTGCAAGCGCAGGTGGGCGCGGAGGTGGTCATTGTGGGGGGAGGATTGACGGGGCTATCGACGGCTCTGCACCTGGCCCGCGACCATGGCATTTCTGCCTGCCTGCTGGAGGCGGGATCCCTGGGTTGGGGGGCCTCGGGACGCAACGGTGGCTTTTGCGGGGTGGGGTCGAGCCACCTTACCCACACCCAGATGGTGCGGCGGGTGGGGCTGGCGGAGACGGAGCGCTACTACCGGGATCAATGGCAGGCAGTGGAAACCGTTCAGGAGCTGGCGGCCAGCGAGGGCTTCTCCCTAGAGGCTCAGGGACAGGGCTGCTATGCAGTGGCCCATCGTCCACAGGCATGGTCGGAGTTAGAGGCCGAGTACCAGATCTGTACTCAGGTGGCGGGCTACCCGGCCCAGCTCCTCAACCCCAAAGAGCTGCGGGAACGCGGCTTCAACAGCCAAGAGAACCACGGCGCTTTGCACATCGGGGTGGGGTTTGGCCTCAACCCCCTCAAGCTCACCCAAGGACTGGCCCAAGCGGCCCACCGGTGGGGGGCGAAGCTGTACAGCGGCAGTCCGGTCACGGCCTGGGGAAAGGTGGGATCCCAACACATCTGCCACACGCCGGGAGGAACGGTGCGCGCTCGGCACTTGGTCATTGCCACCAATGGCTACACCCCAGAGGCCCTGTATCCCCAACTGGCGGGATCCCTGCTGCCGGCACTGTCCAACATCCTGGTCACCCGACCTCTGACGCCTCAGGAGCAGAAAGCGCAAGGGTGGTGGAATCCGACGCCACTCTACGACATGCGGCGGCTGCTGTTTTATTACCGCCTACTGCCGGATGGGCGTTTGCTGTTTGGGGGGCGGGGCGGCACCCGCGATACCCCGACGGAGCGACGGCAGTTGCGCACTTGGATGACCCGACAGCTCTATCGTCTTTTCCCTGCTTGGGAAGGGGTGGAGATCGAGTATGCCTGGAATGGACTGGTCTGCCTTTCTCGACAGTTTCACCCCCACATCGGCCCTTCGCCGGCGGATCCCAGCCTATGGTATGGCCTGGCCTATCACGGCAGCGGTGTAGCCACGGCGGTGTGGGCGGGCAAAATGCTGGCCCAGGAGATTGCCGGGATCCCTTCTCAGATGAGCGCTCTGTTTCGCCAGCCGCCCCGCGCTTTCCCTTTGCCCTGGTTACGGCTGCACTATCTGCGGCTGGGGTATCTCTGGTGGCAGTTGACGGATGGATAGCCTCTCCAAGTGTGCGGGGGATCCCTCTGTTCGGCGGAGAAGTCCTGCCCTAGTCTGGTTGTAGTTGGGTGGAAACCATCGCTTGTCGTTGCTCCTGAGGTATCCAGTGCTGCTCACGTCTTGCCATCGGCCTGCTCCAGATCCGTCTCCTCTCGAAGCCCAATCGGCAGCCTGTCGCCGCCAACGGCTCTCGCAAGCGGGGCAGCGGCTAGGGTTTGCATTGCTGCTCAGCCTACCCACCATGTTTTGGCCTTGGCCCGGATTTGCCCAAATTGCCGGATCCCTTCTCAGCCCTTTGGTGGCGGCTTGGATCCGTTCTGAGGTGCAGAGGGTCGATAACCTGCAAGTGCAAATTGTCGGCTCTGACGCCCAGATTTTGAATGGGCAGATCCCTCAGGCCCAGGTGTCGGGAGACAACCTCAGCTATCAAGGCTTTCAGGTCAGCCATCTGCGGCTGCGGGGCCAGGATATTCGCCTCAATGTGGGCGAAGCCATCCAGGGACGGAGCCCGCTGCAGCTATTGGCCCCTGTGCCGGTGCAGGTGAGTTTACGCCTCACCGAGGAAGACCTGAACCGCACCCTTCAGGCTCCCCTCATCCAAGCCCAACTGGCCCAGGCCCAGGTGCAGTTGCCCGTTGGGGGCCAAGTGGTGCCCTTTCTCATCCGCCAGCCTCAGGTCACGCTGGAACAGGGTCGGCTGCGCATCCAGGCTAACCTGACCACTCCGGAAGGGGTGGAAGCGCCGGTGACGGTGCTGACCGGCCTAGAAGCCCAAGGCCCCAACCGGTTGCGGCTGGTCAATCCCCTTTGGGTGAGCGAAGGCCAAGAGATCCCCATCCCCGGCCTGGCCGATTTCCCCATTCAGTTGGATCCGGGCGTGCGCATCGACCGCTTGGAGTTGCAGCCCGGCCAAATCCTCTACGAAGGGATCCTGACCATTTACCCAGAAGTCGCAACCGTGCCGCAGGGATAGTTCGCCTGGGCAGGACGGAGACCTTTCCCGTTCAGCAACGGGTGTGATCGGGATCAATCTCAAAGGGTGTGCCTCTGGGCGAGGATCCCTCTAGCAACCGGAGGGAAAGGGATCTTGCTGGCCGTTTGCGTTGGTGCCCCGTCGGGAACCGCACCGTCCACAAGACGAGAGCGGCATCGACTCCCTTCGGTAGCCGGGCAGGAGTGGTGTATTGAGGTGAGATCATGATCCAGCCATCCAACTGCAAACTCGACCCCTGGGTCGCGGTAGCGGCGCGGAGCACTTGCGGCTGGGCGCTGCTGCTGATTTTGTCGGTTGGTTTTTTGGGGGGATGTGCTGACGACCCAGTTTCCACGGTGCCTCTGGACGGCACGGCTGCCGGCACCCGCACGGCCACTCCTGAGGGCCGAACCTTCTCCGATATCTCGCCCGGTCGGGATCCCCGTCTGAAGCATCTTTGGGCCAGCTTTGTCATCAGCCCCCAGCAATTGCAATCTGCCCGCGAGGCTTCTGTCTCTCTCCATCCGCAGGCCATTTTTCCCTGCACCGACTGCGAAAGCCTGCCGGGATCCCCGCCCCCCACTGCTTCCCCCGCTCCAGGCACCTACCGATCTGACCAGCTCACCTTCTCCTTCCGGGTTGAGCCCAATGAGACGTCCACCCGCCTCAGGGGTAGCTTTCACCTGGATACCACCACGCCTCTGATCCACCCCGGCGCAGGGGTGCGCTTGGTAATCCAACGGGCTTTCTGGGGGGAAGACCCGCTGGAACCGCTGCCACCTCCCCAGGACTTTCACCCTCAGCAGATCATCCGAGGCCAGTTCCAGGAGCGCAGTTGGATCCTCCCTTTCTCCCTGCCGCATCCCCCTGCCGGTGAGGTCTTGCCGCCGCTGCGGCTGGAGGTTGTTCTCACCTCGCCAATCCCACCCGATTCCGCCCCCTTTCTGCGGGGTAGGCCGCTGCCGCCACCTCCGGGTCGGCTGTATCACGGGGTCGCTTGGCCGGGCATTCCCACTTGGGATCAACTCCTCGCCTATCGCCAGGCCATCGGTCAACCCCCCGCCTGGGCAGCCGTGGATCACCTCTGGGATCCCCGCCAGGACTTTCCACAGCAGTTGGCCAGTCGCCTGCGGGAAAGCGGCTCAGTCCCCTACCTGCGCCTGCGGCTAGATCCAGCCCAACTTTCTGCCTTGGCCAATGGGGATCACGATGAGACCTTGCGCTCTTGGGCCCGCGGGATCCAGCGCTTTGCCACCCCCATCATCCTGGCCGTCGTTGTTGGCGACGGGGATCCCGAACGCGCTCGCGGTAGCGGTGGGGAGCCCTTTGGTGGGACGGAGTCCTCGCTGCAACAACGGGCTTACCAACACCTGATGCAAACCCTGCGCTCTGTTCGCGTTAGCGGGACGGAGTCCCCGGCCAATTTGCTCTGGGTGGTGGAGCTGGACGGAGAAGATGCCAAGGCCGTGTCCACCTGGGCTCGGTTCCCTGAGATGGACTGGCTGAGCCTACAGGTAACGGGGGATCCCGCCGCTTTTGAACCGCTGTACCGCCGCCTTGAGGCCCTCAACCCGGAAGTGCCTGTGGTGATCCGCGGGCCAGCCCTGGGCTCGGAAGCCTCTCAACCTCTGCTGGAAGGTCTGGAGGCGCAGCGCTGGCCTCAGGTGATCGGCTGGAGCTGGGCCTTGAGCGGAGACGGGATCCCTCCTGCAGCAGCACAGGATTGGCGGCAGCATCTGCAACAGGGGGATCCCAAGATATGGCTGGGGGAAATGCGGGTGCAACTCCCGCCCAGCCCCCTTCCCTCGCCCAAGCTCTGAGAAAGGGCGCCCTGTCTGGAAAAACCTCCCGGAAAAGTCGATAATAAGCCAGCCGTTTTACCTTTCCTTCAGGAATTGTGGCCCTGATCCCCTCATCACCTCCCCTGTCCCGCTTCGCCCAGGCCATCCAGCGGGGGGAATTTCTGCTCACCGCCGAGATTACCCCCCCCAAGGGATCCGACACCAGCACCCTGCTGTCTCTGGCCCAGCAGCTCAAGGGGCGGGTGCATGCCATCAACATTACGGACTCCAACCGAGCCATGGCCCGCATGAGCCCGTTGGCAGCTTCGCTGCTGTTGCATCAGGCAGGCGTTGAACCGATCCTGCAGTTGGCCTGTCGGGATCGCAACCGCCTGGCCCTCCAGGGGGATCTGTTGGGGGCCTCAGCTCTCGGCCTGCGCAATGTGTTGGCCCTCACCGGGGATCCCATCCACATCGGCGATTGCCCCGATGCCCGCCCCGTATTCGATCTGGAGTCGGTGCGCCTGCTGCAGCTTATCCAACGGCTGAACAATGGCCTCGATTGCAACGGCAAACCTCTCCCGGATGGGGGCACGCATCTGTTGCCGGGGGCAGCAGTAGAACCCCAATCGGGCAGCTTTTCCGGCCTGGAGCGGCGCTTCCACCGCAAGCTGGAAAACGGAGCCCAATTTTTCCAAAGCCAGATGGTTACCGACTTTGAGCAACTGGAGCGCTTCATGGATAAGTTGGGCCGTCCCGCCGGCAAGCCCATTTTGGCCGGCATCTTTTTGCTCAAGTCGGCCAAAAATGCCGAGTTTATCAACCGCAACCTGCCAGGAGTGAAGATCCCAGACGGGATCATCCGGCGGCTGGCCAACGCCGCCCACCCCCTCGAAGAAGGGATCCGCATTGCCGCCGAACAGGTGCGTCAGGCCCGCCAGATCTGCCATGGGGTGCATCTGATGGCCGTCAAAGCCGAGCACCTCATCCCCCGCATTCTGGATGAGGCCGGGATCCCTCCCCTGACCGGCTAGCTCAACACTTGCTCCAGCCCGTAGACCAAACCTTTGAGCTGCAGCACCTTGCGGATCCCCAGGATCACTCCCGGCATAAAAGCTATCCGATCCGTGGTGTCGTGTCTCAACGTGAGGGTTTGCCCCATCCCACCAAAGATGACCTCCTGGTGGGCAATCAACCCCGGCAGACGAACGCTGTGAATGGGAATGTTGGGGCCAGAGAGCCCTCCCCGCGCACCGGGGATCAGCTCTTTTTCTTCCACTGAGGACTCCGTCCCGCTGTCGCGAACGGGCGGGTTAAAGGTTTTGCCCAATTGTCCCAGCCGTTGGGCCGTCTGCAGAGCCGTGCCGCTGGGGGCATCCGCTTTGCGGTTGTGGTGCAGCTCGATGATCTCGACATGGTCAAAATACTGCGCTGCCTGCAGCGCCATCTGCTGCAGCAAAATCATGCCGATGGCAAAATTGGGCGCGATTAAACAGCCCACACCCGACTTGTCCGCCAGATCCCGCAGCCGCTCCACCTGCTCCGGCGTCAGGCCCGTCGTCCCCACCACCGGACGCACGCCAAAGGCAATGGCCGAGCGAACATGTTCAGAGGCCGACCGAGGATGGGTAAAGTCCACCATTACGCCGCGGCTGCTGCGCTGCGACAACCTCAGCAACTGCCCCGGCAGGTCGTCGGTAATCTCCACCCCCAGGGATCCCAGGCCCAGCACCTCGCCAATATCCGAGCCCAATTGCGAGCGGGCTACTGCCCCCACTAGGGTCATGTCGGGCGTCTGGGCAACGGCCCGCACCACCTCCCGCCCCATTTTGCCCAAGGCCCCCACCACCAAAACCGGAATGGGGGATTGGGCCGCTCCTGGAGTTGCCAACCCCTGAGAGGGGTCTGCACCACTATCGCGATCGACCGGATCAACCGATGTTGTCACCCGCTGCTGCCCTCATCCAAGCTCTACGCAACAACTGGGAAGGAGAGGGATCCCTGCAGATCCATCACAGCTTCACCTCAATATCTACTCCTGCCGGCAGATCCAGCTTCATGAGAGCATCGATGGTTTTGGAAGAGGGGGAATAGATGTCGATAATGCGCCGGTGGGTGCGGGTTTCAAAATGTTCCCGCGAGTCCTTGTCGATGTGGGGGGAGCGCAGCACACAGTAGATGCGGCGCCGAGTAGGCAAAGGAATCGGGCCAACCGGCACGGCGTCGGTACGACGAGCCGTATCCACGATTTTGTCGCAGGAAGTATCCAGCAGCCGATGATCGTAAGCCTTCAGGCGGATACGAATTTTCTGTTGAGTCAAGGTAGGCATGGCCGGAGAGCAATCCAGAAAAAGGGGGACTCAAAAAAGCTGGCAGGGAAAGTGCTCCGCGCCACTATCGCAACTGAGTTGGTCTGGGGCCGTCGGCACTCAATCCCTGCCAGGAAAAAGCAGCTTACTTCAGGATCTTGGAGACAACACCCGCTCCGACAGTACGGCCACCCTCGCGGATAGCAAAGCGCATCCCCTGCTCAATGGCGATGGGCTGGATCAGCTCCACCGTCATCCTGACGCGGTCGCCGGGCATCACCATCTCTGGCTGGGATCCGTCATCAGCCGTGAAGGAAGAGATGGTGCCGGTTACATCGGTGGTGCGCACATAGAACTGAGGACGATAGCCGGCAAAGAAGGGCGTGTGGCGACCTCCCTCCTCTTTCTTGAGGACATACACCTCAGACTCGAAGCTGGTGTGAGGAGTAATGGTCTTGGGCTTGGCCAGCACCATGCCGCGCTCCACTTCGTTCTTCTGAATGCCCCGCAACAGCACACCAACGTTGTCGCCGGCGATCCCTTCGTCGAGGGTTTTCTGGAACATCTCCAGGCCGGTAACGGTGGTAGAGCGAGTTTCTCGCAGGCCCACCAGTTCCACCGTTTCGCCCACCTTGATGCGACCCCGCTCGATCCGGCCCGTGGCCACCGTACCCCGACCGGTAATCGAGAAGACATCCTCCACGGCCATCAGGAAGGGCTTGTCCACATCCCGCTCCGGCGTGGGAATGTAGGAGTCTACCGCATCCATCAGCTCATAGATTTTGTCCACCCAAGGATCTTCGCCCCGCTGGGTTTTGGGGTTGGCAGTCATCCGTTCCAGAGCTTTCAGCGCCGATCCTCTAATGATGGGGATGTCGTCGCCGGGGAAGTCGTATTTGGAGAGGAGCTCCCGCACTTCCAGCTCCACCAACTCCAGCAGCTCTGGATCGTCCACCATGTCTGCCTTGTTCAGAAAGACCACCAAGCTGGGCACCCCTACCTGACGGGCCAACAGGATGTGCTCCCGTGTTTGGGGCATGGGACCATCAGCTGCAGACACCACCAAGATGGCCCCATCCATCTGAGCCGCGCCTGTGATCATGTTCTTCACGTAGTCGGCGTGGCCGGGACAATCCACGTGGGCGTAGTGACGGTTGGCAGTCTGATACTCGACGTGGGCGGTGTTGATGGTAATGCCGCGAGCTTTTTCCTCTGGCGCTGCGTCGATCTCGTCGTACCTTTTGGCTGTGGCCTGACCCAAAGCAGCCAAGGTGGTGGTGATGGCAGCCGTCAAGGTGGTCTTGCCGTGGTCAACATGGCCGATGGTGCCAACGTTGACATGGGGTTTGGTGCGTTCAAACTTAGCGCGTGCCATGAATCATCACTTCCTTTTTGGTTTCAGTCAGCTACTCATTTCCTTTGTTTTTGGCAATGATGGCTTCGGCGATACTGCGAGGAACTTCCTCGTAGTGGCTGAACTCCATCGTGAAGGTGCCTCGACCTTGGGTCTTGGAGCGAATGTCGGTGGCATAGCCAAACATCTCCGCCAAGGGAACTTTGGCATTGACTTTGGTAATGCCGCCTTCTGTATTCATCCCCTCCATCTGGCCGCGGCGGGCGTTGATGTCCCCGATGACATCCCCCACAAAGGCTTCAGGGACTTCCACCTCGACCTTCATCATCGGCTCCAGCAAGGTAGGGCTTGCCCTGCGAGCGGCCTCCTTCAGAGCCATCGAACCGGCGATCTTGAAGGCCATTTCGCTGGAGTCCACCTCGTGGTAGGAGCCATCCACCAGGGTGGCGCGGATGTCAATCAGGGGATAGCCCGCCAGCACACCGGATTCGCAGGCTTCTCGGATCCCTTGCTCGGCTGGCCCAATGTATTCTTTGGGCACAACGCCACCCACAATCTTGGAAACGAACTCAAATCCTGTACCCGGCTCCGCCGGCTCTAGGTCGATAACCACATGGCCGTACTGGCCGCGGCCACCACTCTGGCGAACAAACTTGCCTTCCACGCGGCTAACCGGCTTGCGAATGGTTTCGCGGTAGGCCACCTGTGGGTTACCAACATTGGCTTCTACGTTGAACTCCCGCAGCATCCGATCCACCAAGATCTCCAGGTGCAGCTCGCCCATCCCAGAGATGATGGTTTGATTGGTCTCAGGATCCACAGACACGCGGAAGGTGGGATCCTCCTTGGCCAGGGCCTGCAGGGCCTTGGAGAGCTTATCGATATCGGCTTTGGTTTTGGGTTCTACAGCCACCGAGATCACCGGCTCTGGGATGAACAGTGACTCTAGGATCACCGGCGCATTTTCGTCGCAGAGGGTGTCCCCAGTAGTGGTGTCCTTGAGGCCCACCACAGCTCCCAGATCTCCTGCCCGCAGCTCATCCACGTCCAAGCGTTCATCCGCCTTCAGCACCACCAGCCGCGAGATTCGCTCTTTCTTGTTTTTGGTGGAGTTGAGCACATAAGTACCTTTGGTCAACACCCCCGAGTAGACGCGAATGAAGGTGAGATCCCCGTACTTATCGCTCATCAACTTGAAGGCCAGTGCGGAGAAGGGCTCATCGTCGCTGGCGCGGCGGGACACTTCTGATCCATCCGGCAGCACCCCCTTGATGGCCGGAATATCCACAGGCGAGGGCAGGTAATCCACCACCGCATCCAGCAGCATCTGGACTCCCTTGTTCTTGAAGGCAGAGCCACACAGCATGGGCACAATTTGGCCGCTGATCGTGCCTTTGCGCAGACCCGCCATCAAGTCGGCTTCGCTCAGATCTTCTTCGGCGAAGTACTTCTCCATCAGAGCCTCGTCCGTCTCGGCCACTGCTTCCACCAGCTTGGCCCGATACTCCGCCACGAGATCTTTCATCTCCTCGGGGATGGGGGCCGGACGAATGTCTTTGCCGATCTCATCCATATAAATGCGGGCTTGCATCCGCACCAAGTCAACAATGCCGCAAAACCCGTCTTCGGCACCGATGGGCAGTTGGATGGGCACAGCATTGGCCTTGAGGCGCTCCCGGATCTGGTTGTAAACCTTGAGGAAATTGGCCCCCATGCGATCCATTTTGTTGACGAAGGCAATGCGGGGCACATTGTAACGATTGGCTTGCCGCCAGACGGTCTCAGACTGAGGCTGCACGCCGCCCACCGAGTCAAAGACGGCGATCACCCCATCCAGCACCCGCATGGAGCGCTCAACTTCAATGGTGAAATCGACGTGCCCAGGAGTATCGATGATGTTGATGGTGTACTCCGGTGCGCCGGAGAGGGGCTGGGAAGGATTGGCGGGATCCCGCTTAGTCCAACGGGTGGTGATGGCCGCAGCGGTGATGGTGATGCCCCGCTCCCGCTCCTGGGCCATCCAATCGGTGACCGCAGTTCCGTCGTGAACTTCGCCAATTTTGTGCACCAGACCGGAGTAGAAGAGAATCCGCTCTGTGGTCGTGGTCTTGCCAGCATCGATGTGAGCCGCGATGCCGATGTTTCGGACTCGTTCTAGGGGAACTGTGCGTGCCACGTCAACCTCCCAATCCTCGTCGCCCTGCGACTTGGGCAAACTAAAAAATCCTTTACAATTCTAATCTTTTTTGCCGATTTTCTCCACCTCACTCGAACTCTGGGTGGGCAGAACAGGGATCCCAAAAGTCTCCACTGCTCCACCAGGCTAATTCAGTAGCGGTAGTGGGCAAAGGCTTTGTTGGCCTCGGCCATGCGATGCACCTCTTCCCGCCGTCGAATGGCGCTGCCGGTTTCGTTGGCTGCATCGATCAGCTCATTGGCCAACTTGGCGGCCATGGTGCGACCTGGACGAGTGCGCGAAAAGGTCACCAACCAGCGCAGCGCTAGGGAAGTGCCCCGTTCTCCTCTCACCTCCACAGGCACCTGATAGGTGGCTCCGCCCACCCGGCGGGCTTTTACCTCTACCAATGGGGTGGCGTTGCGAACGGCATTTTCCAGCAAGGGCAGCGGGTCTTGGCCGGTGCGCTCCCGCACAATGTCCAGAGCTTCATAGAGGATCCTGGCAGCCAGGGATGCCTTACCCCTCATCATCAACTTGCGGATCAGCATGGTAACCAGACGGCTCCCATACTTGGGATCCGGGGGCACATCACGACGAGGGGCACGGTTGCGGCGAGACATAGGAGCTGGGTTGCTTGTTCAGATGGGGATGGCAGAAAGAAAGATGACGAGTGGGATATGGAGGATTGAGGGTGAGGGCAAAGCTATTTTTTCTTGCCGGCGGCGGCTGGAGCTTGGCCCGGCTTGGGCCGTTTCGCCCCGTATTTGGAGCGGCCTTGTTTGCGGTCTTTGACCCCTGCAGCGTCGAGGGTGCCCCGGATAATGTGGTAACGCACGCCGGGCAAATCCTTAACCCGCCCACCGCGAATCATGACCACAGAGTGCTCTTGTAGGTTGTGGCCGATGCCGGGAATGTAAGCGGTGACCTCAAAGCCAGAGGTGAGGCGAACGCGAGCCACTTTTCGCAGCGCTGAGTTGGGCTTTTTGGGCGTTGTCGTGTACACTCGGGTGCAAACCCCCCGCCGCTGTGGACAAGCCTTCAGAGCAGGGGACTTGGTTTTGCGAGCGGCAACACTGCGCTCCTCGCGGATCAGTTGCTGAATGGTGGGCATGAGTTGGCAGAGAAGGTCACGGCTTAAATTTTAAATTATCCGGTTGAATTATCCGGCGATATCGAATCCTAGCAAGGCGGGATCCCGGCGTCAACTTGGGGATGGACTGCTGGGCTGTTAGCCTGGCCGAGTCTGAATTTCGGCCTCGTTCCCCCCTTGCCTCAGCTTTTTAGGAGACTCTGCACACCAGAAAGGATCCCTAGCAGACGATGGGCTGGTTAGATTGGTGGATTGTGCCTCCATGTCCGCTTTGCCAACGCCCTGCCAAGGCCGTGTTTTGTCAAGACTGTCAGAGACGGTTGCAGGCGGAACGCCTTGCCACCTGGCCAGTCACCACTGATCCTTGGCCGCTTTACGCCTGGGGGATCCACCGGGGGGCGCTGCGCAGGGCTATCTACTGCCTGAAGTACGAGGGACAACGGCGCATTGGCTCGGTTTTGGGAGAATGGCTGGGATCCCGCTGGGTGGAAAGCCGACAGCCGTCTTCAGGCTCCCGTAGGGCCTATGGCTTGGACTATACGGTGGTGCCCATCCCGCTTCATGCGGAGCGCCTGCGGCAACGGGGCTACAACCAAGCCGCCTTGATCAGCCAAGCCTTTTGCCAGCGGACAGGTCTGAGACATTGGCCTGAGGCTCTGGTGCGGGTGCGGGCCACAGCGGCTCAACATGAGCTCAACCCGCTGCAACGACAGCACAACTTGGCCGGGGCCTTTGCCCTGAAACAAGTTCCGGCCACACCGGTGTTGCTGGTGGATGACATCTACACCACCGGCTCTACCGTTCAAGCCGCCCAGCAGGTGTTGGCCGCTGCCGGGATCCGTGTAGCCGGGGTAATCGTTGCCGCTCAAACCCCAAAAGCCGCCTCTCCAGACTGGCCCGGCCCTCCAGACCCTATCCCGCCTCCACCAAATTAAAGGCGGTGACAAACATAAAGTCACAAAACTCGCGCACCAAGTTCGGATCCCGCCAGCCCTTGCGGGTTTCCTCCCGCAGCACTTCCAGGGCCTGTTCGGCGGTCAGGGCCGGTTTGTAGGGGCGAGAGGAGATCAGAGCGTCGAAGATGTCGATCACCTGAAAGACGCGGGCCAACAGGGGAATCTCTTCGCCTGCCAGCCCATCCGGGTAGCCGCTGCCATCCCAACGCTCGTGGTGGTGGCGGATGATCGGCAGCACATCCTGCATGGTGCGCAAGCCCCGACAAATGTCTTCGCCGATCAACACATGGGATTTCATGATCTCCCATTCTTCCGGGGTATGCTTGCCCTGCTTGCACAAAATCGCATCCGGGATCCCGACTTTGCCGATGTCGTGCAGGTAGCCGCCCCAGCGCAGGGCCTTGATCTGTTGACGAGACAGCCCCAAGTAACGGCCAAACTGTTCCCCCATGGCCACCAAGCGTTCGCAATGGTCACCCGTGGTGGGATCCCGACTTTCCACGGCGCGGGCAATGGCAAACAACACCTTGGCAGCGTGATCCAGGTCTTCGTTCAAGCGCTTTTGGTGGATGGATGAGCGTACCCGCGCCAGCAGCTCCACGTGATCGAAGGGCTTGGTCAAAATGTCGTCGGCCCCCACCTGCATCCCCATCAGGCGATTGGAGCGGTCGGTCAGGGCAGTGATCAGCACAACGGGGATCAGGCGGGTCAGCTCATTGGCCTTCAGTTGCCGGCAGACATCGAACCCGCTCATGTTCGGCATCAGCACATCCAACAGCACCAAGTCTGGCCGAAGCCGCTCCACAGCCTCCAAAGCCTCTTCGCCGTTGGTGGCCTCGCTCACGCGGAAGTGGGCCGACCGCAACAGCTCACCGATGTAGAGGCGGCTGCTGGCCTGATCGTCCACCACCAAAACATGATCCGCCTCCGCCAGCTTCGGGTTTAGACGGGGAAAGGGGGTGTGAGTCAGGCGGGAGTTCATGGCGGCCAAAATCTAGTCTTGCATCGAGTACGAGCTTTCCCCCTCAGCCGGATTCGGCGCAACCCCACAGGGGATCCCAGTCCAAACACTTGGCGGTAGGATGCCAACAAACTCAAACGGCATCCCTCAGCCCTCGTATCTAGACACACTCTACACCCAGGTTTTTAAGACTGTACTCCGCAACTTTGCTGAACCTACTGCCCTCTTTGCAGGGCTGCCTGATGGGGATCCACATTGAGAAACACGGTGGCATCTCCCTCGACGCGGATGATGCGCAAACGGGGCAGCGAGCCCGTCGGGTTTTGGATGCGCTCTTGCAGCTTCTCGTAGAACAGCAGATCCGCCAGTTGCGCGTTCTGCGCTGCCGCTTGTCCTTTCAGCTCAATGGCCCGCTGGTTGGCCGCCGCCAAGATCAGCAGCCGCTCGGTCTCTTTTTCCTGAATTTGCGCCCGCACTGCCGCCGTTTGTGCTGTAATCGAGGCCACCTGTTTGCGTTCAATCGAGTCTCTTAAGGCTTGTGGGAAATTGGGGTTGCCCAGAAACAGGCCCTCCACCTGCACCAGAGGCAGGGTTTGGCCATCGCGGTTGACAGTAGGCATCTCTTGGCGAATCAAGTCCAGCGCTCGTTGTTCGATGGCAGCCCGCTGGCTTTTCCGGTAAAAGTCTTCCGAATTGAAAGAGGCGGAGATATCCCGGATTTTGGAGCGCACCACCGGCACCACCACCGTGGAAAGATAGTTCTCGCCGATGCTGGCGTGCAGCTCGTCCAAAGTGGCGAGGTTGGGCTTGAGGGCAATGGCCACATCGATGGCAAAGGCTTGTCCATCGGCGGTGTTCACGGTGATGGCGTTGCTGATGGCATTGGCCGAGGCAGGGTCGTTGGTAAACTCCCAAACGCGGGTGAGCACGGTGTAGGTGATCGGCGTCTCGATCCCTGGAATCCGGAAGATGACCCCCGGCAATTCTACCCGCCCCTTTTGCAGCCCGGAAAAGGTATTGAACACTACAGTGGCATGTCCGGGCAAAGTGACGTACAGGCAAGCGCGGAGCACTCCCAGGGCCGCCAAGACGGCGATCCCTCCTACGGTTAACCAACCCACTCTGCTTTGGGGTGCTTCTCCTGTTGGATACATGGCGGCTGCTCCCGTTTTAGGGTCGGTGAGAAGAGCTGAGGAAATTGGGGACAGGCTAAAAGGATTGATTTCCTAATTGAGTTATCTATTTGGTGATCAAAGTTTCCAGACGGGATCCCAGTACCGCGGCTTTCACCACCTCTAGGTACTGCGGATTTTGGGTGAGGGCCTGTGCTTTGGCTCTCAATTGACCGGCTTCTGCCTCCGCTTGAGAAATGATGGCGCGGGCATCTTGGCGGGCCTGCTCGATCTCAAATTGCTTTTGCGCCAGTTGATTTTCGGCAATGGTTTTTGCCTCAATGGCCGCTACAAAATCAGGATCGAAATCCACATCCCGCAGCAGAAAATCCAAAACCTCGATGCCGTATTCCTTCAGCAGAAGAGCCACCCGTTCGCGGATTTGGCCCTGGAGCAGCGGACGCTCCGTGGAATACAGAGCCTGGGCAGAAAAGCCGCTGGTCTCATTCAGAATGACCGACCGGACGATGGGGGCGATGCGATCCAGGTAATTTTCCCCCAGTTGCGTATAGACCTTGGGGGCGTCCACAATGCGAAACTGCAGCGTCGCCTCAGCTGCAATCTGCTGCCCATCCTGAGAAAGGGCCACCAGCCGCGGCGCGTAGGCAGTCGGGTCGTTGTCCTTCCAGGTGAGGGCCTGCGTTTTTACATCGAAGGTAACCGTGCGCGAGACAAAAGGCGGCACCCAATGGAGACCAGGCTGCAAAGCCATCGGGCTCACCCCCCCTCCCCAGGTGAACACCACCATATTTTCTCCGTTGCCCACCAGTCGCAGCGGCCTGCCCATCGCCACCAGGATCAACACGGCTCCGGCAAGGGTGGCCTTGGGCAACCAGCGACCAACTCGCCTTTCCCAACCTTCTGCTCGCATCTCCCCATCTCCTGCGCATGCAGCCATTCTCGCGGCTGTGGGGAAATGAGGCTGAGAAATCGCCGCTATCTTTTAAGTTTTCTCCAGGGATCCCGCGAGAGATCCCGCGCTTGCTTACCCACTGTTCTCAACGATGTCGAGAACTCTACAAAGTTTACAAAAGATTACTTCATACTTTGCAAAGACCCGTGACGGACAAGCGAAAAGGGAAGAAGATTAAAACATAATAAAGATTTGGGTTGCCGTTCATGCTACCTACTGTCAACTACGAGCGGCGGGACATCCAAGTGCCACTCTCGTGCATCCCCGTTGCCGCCCGGGCCTTGATCCGGCAGGGGGTATCCGTCTGCTGGCGGGAAGAAAGCCTGTCTGCCTTGATTCGTCTGGGATCCAAAGGAGCCGCCGACCGAGCCGCCATTCTGCTGGTGGAAATGAGCCTCATGGGCCAACCGGAAGAGCTAAAAAACTGGCTGGAGATGTGCTGGCAACTGCCCGCTTGTTTCAGGGAACCGCTGCAGGTGTAGGGGTACCCTCTGTGGACGAATGCGGGATCGGCTTCTGTAGCTATTCCTCTGTAGCTACTCTGAACATGTCTAAGACATCCCCCGCCGCCTTGCCCTGCTAGCCTCTCTCCCACTTTGTTTGGGAAGCTGCAAGCTTTTTTGCTCGAATTCTACCGAGTTTGTACCCCAGACTACAGCGCTGCTCAATCCAATTGTGACCTCAAGGTTTGCACTCCCCGCCGCGACCAGCTTACCGCTCCAGACCGATCGGCTACGTAGAGGGGTCGTTGTTTCTGCCGAAACCAGGCAGTCACTGCTTCGCTGACAGAGCCAGAGCTAATGCCCGCCTGCACCTGAAAGCGCTCCAGGAGATCCAAAATCAGGGATCCCCCGTCCCACCACAGCCAGTCGATCTGGGCCGGCATCAGCGGGGATCCGGTTAGCTCGGCTTGCACATGGGTGCCGGCAGAGCCCAGCAGCAGCCAATGGGATCCCTCAGCCTCCAGTGTCAACACCAGGGGATTGGTGTAGACAGCTTGCAGCCGCAGCCGCTCCGAGAAAGGCATCCGATCGCCTGGCTGCAGCACCTGATAGGGGATCCCGGCAGCTTGCACAGCACTGAGGGAGCGCAGGTAACTTTCGGAAGCCGCATTAGCCCCTCCCCCATCCCAGAATTGCCCAATCGCGTTGGCGGGACGTACTCCTTTGGAGAAAGCCGACAGCAGGATCTCCCAGCCGCCATTGGCAGAGCCGACAGAGGTCATGGCCACCGCCCCGTCCAGACGGCGCAGGCCCCGCTGCCGCAAAAAGGGCACTACTGTGCGTTCTGCCAAACGGGGATCCCCGCTGTTGAGCAAGAGGTGGCGCCCTTCCGCTTGAATGGCCAGGATGGGAATTCGTCCACTGGCCAGGGCGGTGATCTGAACGGCTGGCCCCGGCCACATCCTTGGACCCAGGAGGATGGCGGCCATGATCAGGGCTGTGCCCTGCCAGCGGAAAGCCCGTTGCCACCGTGGCCAAAAGGTCACGGCCACCAGCGCGCCGTAGAGGAGCAAGCACTGGAGCAGAGAAACTCCGCCGGTGTAGTAGGAGCTGAAGGGCCAACCGGCTATCCAGTTCACCCAGTTGATCAAAGGCGTGAGAAGCAGCCCTAGGGGCCTTGCCAGCAGGGATCCCAGCCCCGGCCAGAGCAAAGCCCCAAACGCCACCCCGAACCCCGCTACCAGCAGCGGCACTAGCAGAATCAGCAGCAGCGGGTTGGCCAGCAGCGAGTAGGTGGGGATGCGGCCAAAGATGGCCACCTGCAGCGGCAAGGTCCAGATCTGGGCGGCCAGAGGAACGGCCAAGGCGGTGGCCACTGCCGGGGGCAAAAAGTCCAAGCGGGAAACAATGGGAGCTGTCCCCACCAGCAGGCCCAGGGTGGCGGCGAAGCTGAGCTGGAACCCCAAATCCGTAATCCACATGGGCTGATAGATTAGCAACACCACCGCCACCACCAGCAACGTGCCCAGCGGATTGAGCCTAACTTTTCCCTGCAGGCGCGGCTCCGTCAGCACCACCATGGCTGCTGCCCCCATCAGTGCTGCCCGCAACACCGAAGGGCTGAACCCCGTGAGGGCGATATAAAGCCCCAGCACTGCCAGAATGATCCCCTGCTGCAGGCGCACCGCCAGCCGGCGCGTCAGGACAAACACCACCCCCACCAACAGCGACACATGAAACCCAGAGGCGGCCAGCGCATGGGCCATGCCGATTTCCCGGAAGGCATCCTGCAAGTCGAAATCCAATTGGGCGGCCCGGGATCCCAGCACCAAGGAAGCCAACAGATTCCCCTGCCGCTCTCCTAGCCCGGCGATGAACGCTTCCCGCACCCGCCGCCGCAACACCCAGCCCCCCCAACCTCTTCCCCCCGGCTGCAGGATCACCTCACGGGCGCTGAAGCCGGCAAAAGCCCCCTGGCGCTGCAGGTAGGCTTGAAAATCAGAGCTGCCCGGGTTCAAGGCCGGACTGGGAAGGTACAGGGATCCCGTCAGGCGCACCCGTTGGTTGGGGTGGAGATCCTTGTCCTGGAGGGCCTCAGGGCCGGTGGTGACGTAGAGCTTGCCGCTGACCTGGCGGGTCGTGGAGTCGGCGTTGAGCACCTGCTCTGCTCTCAGCCAAAATTGCCGCCGTTCGCTGCGGGTGGGACGAGGTTCCGAGAGGACGGTGCCCACCAAGTTCATCTGCTGCTGGGGGGCCAACAGACTGATATCCGTCGGCCCGGGAAAAGGCTGCCGCCAACCCAGGTAACCCCAAGCCAGACACCCCACCAGCCCCATCGCCAGCCAAGTGCGGGCCAAACGCAGTCGCCGCCGGCACAGCAGGGATCCCGCCAGCCCCAATCCCAGAGGGATCCCCCAGCCCCACCCGGCAGCCTGGGGCCAAGCCCGCACCAGCAGGCCCAAGATCCAGCCCAACCCCAGCAGATAGGTTCTTTCCATGTGCCCCAGACCCGTCTGCCCCCCACTGTACCGATGTGGTCAAGCGGGATCCATTGCGTTGTCTTAACCTTGCTCGCCTGCCGAAAGAATTGTACCGAAAGAATTGTATTAAAGGATACTCTTTCTCGACCTTGGCAAAGGGAGTGTAGATTAGGGCTGGTCGCGCCAGCGGGATGTAGTCCTTGGCAGTTTCCTGCGCCGGCATCCTGAAAACGACCCTAAAACGACCCTAAGTTATCTGTCCCCTTCCCCGCTGTTTCCCCTAGACCCTATGCGCATCCGATCCATCCGCGTTCTCAGTGGCCCCAACTACTGGAGCATCCGTCGTCATAAGCTGATTCAAATGCGGCTTGATCTGGAAGACTTGCAGGAGCGACCCACCAACACCATCCCGGGTTTCAAAGAAAGGTTGGAGGCCCTGTTGCCGGGACTGTGGGAACACCAGTGCTCCCGCGGCTGCTATGGGGGATTCTTGCAACGGGTGGAAGAGGGCACCCTCATGGGCCATGTGGTGGAGCATGTGGCCTTGGAACTGCAGACTCTGGCCGGCATGAAAGTGGATTTTGGCCGCACCCGCGAAACCTCCACCCCCGGCACCTACAACGTCGTGTTCGAGTATCAAGAGGCAGAGGCCGGGCGCTTTGCGGCCAAAGCTGCAGTCTACCTCTGTCAGGCTTTGGTGGATGGAGAAGACTACCGCCGCGACCTAGAACTGGACATTCAAGAGTTGCGAGAGATCCGAGAGAACGTCCGCTTCGGCCCCAGCACCCAAGCTTTGCTGGACGAGGCCGCCCTGCGCGGGATCCCCTATCTGCGCCTCAACAAGGGATCCCTGGTGCAACTGGGGTACGGCGTCTACCAAAAGCGCATCGAAGCCACCACCACTGAAAAAACCAGCATCATTGCTACCGACCTGGCCGCCGACAAGCAGGCCACCAAAGAACTGCTGCAGGACATGGGGATCCCGGTGCCCAAGGGCTATACGGTGCGTCGCCGCAGCGAGTTGGCAGCCACCATCGAGGATGTCGGGGGCTTTCCGGTGGTGATCAAGCCCCTTAACGCCAACCACGGCAAGGGCATCACCGTCAACATCAGCAGCCTGGAAGCCGCCGAGATCGCCTACGATGCCGCCAGCCAATACTCCGATGTGGTGTTGGTGGAAAAGCACCTGGTGGGGGATGACTACCGACTGCTGGTGATCAACAACAAGCTGGTGGCTGTGGCCAAGCGGATCCCAGCCTATGTGGTGGGAGATGGCCGCTCCACCATTCAAGAGCTGATCGACGAAGTCAACAGGGATCCGCGGCGGGGGTTTGGCCACGAAAACGTGCTGACCCAAATTAGCGTTGATGACATGACCCTGCGTATCCTCGAAAGCAAAGGCTACACCCTGGATACGGTGCTGCCCAAAGGAGAACATTGCACCCTCAAATCCACCGCCAACCTGAGCACCGGAGGCATCGCCGTCGATTGCACCGATATCATCCATCCCTACAACGCCTTCATTGCCGAACGGGCAGCTCAGATCATCGGCCTGGATGTGGCGGGCATCGACCTCATCTGCCCGGACATTGCCCAGCCCGTCAACGAAACCGGTGGCGGCATTGTCGAGGTGAACGCTTCTCCGGGTTTGCGCATGCACCTGGCCCCCAGCGAAGGGATCCCGCGCAATGTGGCTGAGCCCATCATCGACATGCTCTTTCCCCCCGGCAGCCACACCCGCATCCCCATCCTGGCCGTCACCGGCACCAACGGCAAAACCACCACCACCCGCCTGATCGCCCACATCCTCAAAGGCATCGGCAAGCGGGTCGGCTTCACCACCACCGACGGCGTTTACATCCAAAACCATCAAATTGCCAAGGGAGACATGACCGGCCCCCACAGCGCCCGCCTGGTGCTCAGGGATCCCACCGTAGAAGTGGCGGTGCTGGAAACGGCGCGGGGCGGCATTTTGCGAGAGGGGCTGGGGTTCCCGGAATGCGATATTGGCGTGGTGCTCAACGTAACCTCAGATCACCTGGGGTTGGGGGATATCGAAACCCTAGAAGACATGGCCCGCGTCAAATCCGTCTTGGTGGAAGCGGTACACGAGCGGGGCTACGCCGTCCTGAATGCCGACGATGGCCTGGTGGCAGCCATGGCCGCCAATGTCAAGGCGACAGTGGCCTATTTCAGCATGAACCCGGAAAATCCCCTCATTCAAAAGCACATTGCTTCCGGGGGCATAGCAGCTGTCTATGAAGAGGGCCACATCTCCATTTTGAAACGGGGCTGGAAACTGCGCATAGAAGATGTAACCAAAATTCCCCTCACCCTCTCTGGCAAGGCCAGCTTCATGATCCAAAATGTGCTGGCCGCCACCTTGGCAGCCTTCCTGCACGGGGTTTCCATCGACGACATCCGCATGGCGCTGGGCACCTTCACCAGTTCTGTGGCCCAAACCCCTGGTCGCCTCAACTTGTTCGATGTGGGGGGCTACCAAGTGCTGGTGGACTATGCCCACAACCCGGCAGGTTACGAAGCCATTCAAAGTACCCTGGAGCGCTGGGATTGCCAACGAAAAATTGGGGTTATCGGCGGGCCTGGGGATCGGCGCAACAGCGACCTACGAGAGCTGGGAGTCTTGGCAGCGCGCATGTTCGACCGAGCCATTGTCAAAGAAGATGATGACCGGCGAGGACGGGAGCCAGGCGAGGTGGCCGCCCTGATCCGGCAGGGTTGGGAACAGGAAAAGGCAGGGGATCGTCTGCAGGAAATCTTGGATGAGGCAACTGCTATCGAAACCGCTCTGGAGAAAGCCGAACCCGGAGACCTGGTGGTGATCTTTCCGGCGGATGTACAGCGCACCATCCAGATCATCACCCGCTTTCAAGACAAGCTCAATCCCAAACCCAGTTACCGTGGCTCCTCCTACAGCATCGGCCCAGATTTGATCTCCCCCAGCCCTGACGTCAAACTGTCTTAGGCTGGCTGCCGACAACTCCAGAGTGCTCTATGGCCTCCATTCCTGGACAGACATCGAGAATTGAGTGGGCGGAGGTGACCCATAAGTCCTCGGCGGCGATATCCTAAGTTTAGGCTGGCGGGGGCGGGTGACTTGTCTTTTGGGCAGCAGCAGGTGTTCGGCTCAGGGGATCCTCGGCTTTTCAGAAGCCTTAACCGTTCTAAAAAAGTCTGAGGGATGGCAGACAGAACTTTGGGGATCCCAAAAGGTCTAAAGACTCCGTCCCGCCGACGCGATGGGAATGTCGTTAGGGTAGTTGTGAATTTGGCAAGGAAAACAGCTCATGGACAGCGCTCTGCTTCAAGCGGCTCGCCAGATTTATCAATTTCATCTGCAGTATCGACCGGAAGTGCTGGAGCAACCCCCGCGGGGAGTAGTTATTCACCGCCGTACCCTGCGAGGGGATCTGATCTTTTCCGAGTTCCCCATCCTGCTGCCCCAGGAAACTTTTATTCCGCTGCAGCAGTTGGAGCCGCTGCGGTGAGGCACGAGGTCGGCGCTGACAGAGCAGATCCCCCCTTCCTCTCCTGCTTTTGGGAACTCCGTCCCGCCGACGCGATGGGAATGGCTGCCATGCTCGAGGTTCTCCCCTACTGCACAACGCTCACATGATGTGGCTGAGCATGATGTGGCTGAGCAGCGCCGACGCCAACAGAATCTGGGAGCTGCGCCTGTTGGCCTGGGTGCTGGTACTGGTGCTGGGGGCCTGTGTGGGCAGCTTCTTGAACGTGGTGGTCTATCGCCTGCCGCAGGGTCTTTCTCTGCTCCATCCCGGATCCCATTGTCCAAGCTGCAAGACGCCGCTGGGCCCCACGGAGAACATTCCCATCCTAGGCTGGTTGTTGCTGCGCGGTCGCTGCCGCCATTGTGGAGCGCAGATTAGCTGGCGCTACCCTGCCGTTGAGGCGTTGACAATGGGCCTGTTTGCCCTCAGCATCGGCGCTTTGGGGTTTTCTGCCCAAGGGATCCTCACCTGCATCTTGTTGAGCTGGCTGTTGGCCCTGGCGCTCATCGATCTGGATACCTTTTTGCTGCCGGAGGAGCTGACCCGTTCAGGCCTGGTGGTGGGGCTTTTGGCCCGCCTGGCTCTGCCGTGGCTCCAGGGATCCGGATCCCTGGCCGCTACAGGCCTGTCACTGGTGGAAGGGATTGCAGGAGCTGTGCTGGGCCTCTGGCTGCTGGAGGGCATTGGCCTCTTGGCCCGTTGGGTCTTGGGGCGGGAGGCTATGGGCGGGGGAGATGGCAAGCTGTTGGCCCTGATCGGCATGTGGTTGGGCTGGCAGGGGGTGGTGGTGGCCCTTCTTTTGGGTTCCGGGTTTGGCCTGCTGGCTAGCTTGCTGGCCATGACCAAGGGGCGGGCCCGCCTGGGAAAGCCCATCCCCTTCGGCCCCTACTTGGCTATGGGCGGAGGGGTAGCCGCTCTAGCCGGATCCCAACTGGTGGAGGGCTACCTGCGCTGGCTTGACCTGGTGGGGTAGAGGGAACGTCCATTCAACATTGGATACTTCATGTTTCGGGATCTATGACTTCAAACTGATCGGGAAAAAGAATGAGATTAAAATATCGAAAACCTCCTACCAAGCTCAAATCCGGAACCGCTAAATCAACCGCATAGCCTTCAGTGGGATCTGAGTAACATTCCACAATGGATCCCTGAGTTCCAGCAGGAATAGTGGTCTCGCTGAAATACTCCTTGACATCTGCCACAGTTTTGACTCTACTGTATGGCTTGATTCTAGAAGTGGTTTTACTCATCATTGTGTACCTCTAGCCAATTGGTGACCAAACGAGGGATTAAACTTTCCTTATCAACCTGCCACACGGTCACTAAAGTGCCTTTTTTCTGATTGAGGCCCAAAATTTCAATCTTGACTCGATAGCGGCTTCCATAGGGTGTTGGAAACGGATCCCCGGCTAAGGCGCAAGGCAGAGCAGCAGTAACCTGTTGCAGAATGTGAGCAAATCCCACCCTTCTTCCCTCTGGTGTACTGACATCATAGCCAAGCTCTGCAAAGGCAATCCACTTGCCTTGATTTCCAGGATTAGCTGGATTCATAGAGTAATCAACGAACTTGGCAGGATCCACTGCTGCTTCGGAAGCCCTGGGCAAGGATCCGGCCATGGTTGCAGCTTTTGCCGACTTCACGTAAGGTCTAACGACTCCGTCCCGCTGGCGCGAACAGTAGCCCAGACGTCTCACGCTAACCTGAAACAACCATATTAATTACTCCACCCCCTCGATCCGGTCTTCCACTTCCTGGTACAGCTCCTGCAGGCGCTCGATATTGGCCTGGGAAGTCTGCCAATAGCCACGCCCATGCACCTCTAGCAGGGATCCGACAATGCGCCGGAAGGAGTGGGGGTTGAGGTTCATCAAGCGCTGCCGCATGGCCTCATCCTTGATGAAGGTCTCGTTGGTTTCTTCGTAGATCCAGTTGTCCACCGCACCTGCCGTGGCCGACCAGCCCGAAGTGTTGACCAGCCGCTTGGCGATCTCCCGTACCCCTTCGTAGCCGTGCTTGAGCATCCCCTCATACCACTTGGGGTTGAGGAGCTTGGTGCGGGCGTCCAGACGGATGGTTTCGCTCAGGGTGCGGATCTGGGCGTTGGGCGTGGTGGTATCCGCCATGTAGGCCGAGGGGGCCTTGCCGTCGGGGCGCAGGCTTTGCACCAGCTTGGTGGGATCCGCGTCGAAGTAGTGGCTGACATCGGTCAGGCTGATCTCCGAGGAGTCCAGGTTCTGGAAGGTCACATCCACCGTCTTCAAGCTGGCTTCAAAAAGCTGCCGCATCTGCTGGTTAGGCAGATTCGAGCCAAAGGCAAAGGACTTGCGGGATAGGTACATCTCCCGCAGCTCCCTCTCGTCCTCCCAGGAGCTGTTTTCCACCGCCAGGTTGATGTTGGCGGAGTAGGATCCGGAAGCGTTGGAAAAGACCCGCGTTGCCGCCTGCTCCAACGTCAGCCCCAGCTCTTCTGCCTGCTGCAAGGCGTGCTTGCGCACAAAGTTCAGCTCCGGTGGCTCCACCGCTGCGGCCGCCAGCTTCACCGCCCGGTCGATCAGGTCCATCTGGTTAACAAACAGATCCCGGAACACCCCCGAGCAGTTCACCACCACATCAATGCGGGGCCGGCCCAGTTCCTCCAAGGGGATTAACTCCACCTTGTTCACCCGCCCCAGGGCATCGGGTTTGGGTCGCACCCCCAGCAAACACAGCACCTGCGCCAGCGACTCCCCGTAGGTCTTGATGTTGTCGGTGCCCCAGAGCACCACCGAGATGGTTTCCGGGTACCGGCCACCGTTACTGCTCATCTCGCGAGCCAGCAGCCGTTCCACCACCATCTCCGCCGACTGGATGGCGGCTGCCGTGGGGATGGACTGGGGATCCAAAGCGTGGATGTTGCGCCCTGTCGGCAACACATTGGGGTTGCGGATGGGATCCCCTCCTGGCCCCGGCAAAATGTACTCCCCTTCCAAGGCCCGCAGCAGGGATCCCAGCTCATAATCTGCCGTAATTTGCTTGAGGCACTCCTCCAGAAATTCAAACAAGGGCTTCAAAAGATCCGGATCCACCTGGGGGTAGCCCGCTTCTTTTAGGACTGCCAACCAGGGGGCTTGCCGGCCCATGTTGAAAAAGTTGAGCTTGGCCACCCGCGCGACCCGGCCCTGGGCGTCGGTCTGCTCCTGCACCAGCGCCGCCACCGCCTTCTGGCAGGCCTTGTTGATGCGATCCAGCAGCTCCGTATCCGCCAGGTGTCCCCGATCCCGGTTGCGGTAGATCTCATCGATATCCCGGCCCAGGCTTTGGGCGAGAATGCGGGGCAGGCCGAGGATCCCTTCTTCGGGGCGGTCAATGCTGGCAATGCTCACCAGGGTGGCAATCGCCTCCTCTGCTGTGGGGGGCGCTCCAATGACGTGCAGACCACAGGGCAACAGCCGCGACTCGATCTCCATCAGCTGGGCGTAGAGCTTGCCCACCACCGTGTCCCGATCTTCCAAGCTCAACTGGGCGGCGTCCCCCTGGGGCAACTCCACATCCTTGTCCAGGTTCACCAGCCGCGCCTTGTCGCAGATGGCGTTGACGATGGCGATGCCCCGCGCCCCCTCCCGCAGGGTTTGGTAGGAGCCGATCATCTCCCGCAGCTCTTGCAGCCCCTTGTAGAGGCCGGCGTTTTCTGCCGGCGGCGTCAGGTAGCTGATGGTGCAGGCGTAGCCCCGCCGCTTGGCAATAGTGGCCTCACTGGGGTTGTTGGCGGCGTAGTAGTACAGGTTGGGCAGGGATCCAATTAGATTATCCGGATAGCACTCGCCCGACATGCCGATCTGCTTGCCCGGCATAAACTCCAGGGATCCATGGGTGCCAAAGTGCAACACCGCATCCGCCCCCCAAACTTTCTCCAGGTAGGTGTAGTAGGCAGCAAAGCCGTGGTGGGGGCTGGCTGACCTGGAAAAAAGCAGCCGCATGGGATCCCCTTCATAGCCGAAGGTGGGCTGCACCCCGATGAACACATTGCCAAAGTGCTTGCCGTAGATCAACAGATTTTGCCCATCGGTATTCAGGTGCCCCGGCGCTGGCCCCCAGTATTGCTCGATGGCTTTCACGTAGGGTGTCAGCGCCTCGTACTCCCGCACCGACAGTTTGGCGGCCACATTCAGCTCCGGGCTGGCGTACTGGGCCTGGGGATCGTGCAGGATGGACTCCATCAGCTCCTGCGGGGTTTTGGGCAGCTCGGGGCCGAGGTCATAGCCGTTGTGGGCCAGGGCCTGCATCACCCGGTGAATAGAGGCAAATACATCCAAGTAGGCTGCTGTCCCCACATTGCCTTTGTCCGGTGGGAAGCTGAAGACGGTGATGGCGATCTTCTTCTCCAGCTTGGGCTTGCGCCGCAAATTGGCCCATTTAATGGCCCGCGCCGCGATCAGCTCGATCCGATCCTGCATTGCGTGAGCTTTGCCGGTGGCCGCGTCCCGCCCTGAGAGGATGATGGGATCAATGGCCCCGTCCAGCTCGGGAATGGCAATCTGCAGAGCCACCTGCACCGGGTGCAGCCCCAGGTCGCTGGCAGCCCATTCCTCCGTCGATTGAAACACCAAGGGCAGCGCCACCATGTAGGGGCGATTCAGCCGTTGCAGCGCTTCCACCGCCTTGGGGTGATCCTGCCGCGCCGGCCCTCCCACCAGGGCAAACCCGGTTAGCGACACGACCACATCCACAATGGGCGCTGTCTTCTGCGCGTTCCAGAAAAACTCGTTCACTGGCTTGGAGAAATCTAGACCCCCGGCAAACACCGGCACCACCCGCGCCCCGCGCGACTCCAGCTCTTGCACCATGGCCACGTAGTGGGCATCATCCCCCGTCACCAGGTGGGTGCGCTGCAACACCAACCCCACGCAGGGAGCCAAGGGATCCTTCACGTCCTGCGGCAGATCCTCGCGGGCGTTGTACCAATCCAAATACTCCGCCAGACTGGCAAACATCTGCGGCGCCAAGGGGTGCCAGATGCCCATCTCCAAGTAGGTGACCGGCTCGGCAAAGGAGAGCTGCCCCCGCATCCCCGGCAGGTAGCGATCCGCCAGCATCAGCAAAAAGTTCTCCAGGTTCTCGCGGGATCCCCCCAGCCAGTACTGGAAGCTGAGCATGAAGTTGCGGGCATCCTGCGCCTTGTCGAAGGGCAGATACTTCAGCACCTTGGGCAGGGTCTGCAGCAGCTTCAACATCCCCTCCTGGAAGTTGGATCCCTGCTGGCGCTTGCGCATGAACTGGGCAATGGCGCTCTTGGACTGTCCCAGCTGCGCCATGGAAAAGGATCCCATCTTGTTCAGGCGCATCACTTCCGGCATGGAAGGGAAGACCACCACCGCATCCAGCCGCTCCCGCAGGGGCTGCACCGCCTGCACCACCTTCTGGGCAATGTCTTCGATAAAAATCAGGGATCCGATAAAGACATTGGCCGTTTCCAGATCCCGCCGAAAAGCCTCATAGCCCGCGGGATCCCGCAGCTCCTCCACCAGGTAGCCGGCCAGCTCCACCGCCAGCTTGGAGTTGTGGGCATTGATGCGCTGCGCAGCCGCCGTCAGGGCACTCTGATATTGCGGCTCCAACACCACATACACCACCTTCATCAAGCGGCGATCCCCTACCTCGGCAGGGGTAACGTGGCGGGTGATGGGCTTAACCAGAGTAAACATGCGGTCGCTCTCCGTCGTGCAATGCAAAAATTGGGTAAACCGGGGAAAGGATTCTGTCCTGCTAACGCGAAAGGACTCCGTCCCGCTGACGCGATAGGCAGGATCCCCTATTGTCTGTTTCCCGTTCTACCAGAGAAACGGATCCCTGCTGGGAGCATGGCGGCAGGGTCGTAATAATTCGCAATGATCGCTGAGGTACTGTAAAGGGGAAGAGGATCCCTTCCCCAGAGAGCGTCCCCTTCTAAGGATCCAATGGACTTCTCACCCCGCGCCCGCCTTTATTCAGCACATGGGTGTAAATCATGGTGGTTTTGACATCTTTGTGGCCCAACAATTCTTGGACGGTGCGGATGTCGTAGCCGTTTTGCAGGAGATGAGTGGCAAAACTATGGCGGAAGGTGTGGCAAGTAAACTACCCGACTCCGTACCGCTTTAGCGATACAGAGTAGGCTTTTAGTAGCCCTGGGCCTGCTCTGCTCTACCAGAGAACAAAACAGGCCCGAACCTCTAGGCTGGTTTACAGCAGCCCCAATCGACCGTTACCAGTGCCTTAAATAACCGTTGGAGGTAATTATCGCTCAAAATGTTGACTATACAGACAAATTAGGGCAGCATTACACTAGGCAATGGAAAAGTCTGCTTCTTAGGTGATTATCAGTCATCTAGCTGCAGAAACACATGTTAGGCGACAGGGAGCTTTTAATGACGACCGAGTTGCTCTATCACCAACCAGTGGCACTGATCGCCATCGCGCTGCTTGCATGCACGGTGATCGCTGCGGGCTCGGGGTACAAACTCGGTCGCAGAGGACGCCAAGCACAAAACGAGCTGACGCGAATTCAGATCGGGAGCATTCAAGCGGCAACCCTGGGACTGCTTGCCCTTCTTCTTGGATTCACCTTCGCCATGGCGCCGTCCCGATTCGAGTACCGGAAGCTAGTTCGCAAAACGGCGGCGTTGTTTGCCGAGACGTTATGTGAAAGTGCGGCTCTGCATTCTACAAGTCAACAATTAATAATGTAATAATCTGAAAGGAAATCGCAATGCCATATCAAGCCGAAATTAGTCGAGCCAATCCGAGTTGTTTCTTGTTCCTCATTGACCAGTCGGGATCGATGTCAGACCCGTTCGGTGGTAGTGGGCCAAACAAAAGAAAAGCGGATGGTGTCTCCGATGCAATCAACAAGCTGCTTCAAAACTTAGTCATCAAGTGTGCCAAGAGCGATGGAGTTCGAGACTATTACTATGTTGGCGTAATTGGTTATGGTGCTTCAGTCGGTTCAGCCTTTATGGGCTCTCTCGCTGGCAAGGATTTATCACCCATTAGCCAAATCGCAAATTCACCGGCTCGAATCGAGGAGCGTAGCAAGAAAGTGGATGATGGAGCCGGCGGGCTCGTGGAACAGACTATCAAGTTCCCAATTTGGTTTGATCCCGTCGCTAACGGAGGAACTCCAATGTGCCAAGCATTAACGCAGGCCAAGACGATCGTTCAAGACTGGATTGCCCAGCACCCTTCCTGCTTTCCTCCCATTGTGATAAACATAACAGACGGTGAGGCGACAGATGGAAACCCTTCTGATGCTGCAAACGAAATCAAATCATTAGCGAGCTCTGATGGTAACGTTTTGCTATTCAATGTTCACTTGTCTTCTCAGAAGGCTAATCCTATTGAATTTCCAGACTCCGATAGCGGACTGCCCGATGAGTTTGCCCGCTTACTCTTCAGTATGTCGAGCATACTGCCAACACACATCCAGAATGCAGCAAAACAGGAAGGATATCATATCTCGGAGGCAAGCCGTGGGTTTGTTTTCAACGCTGATATCGTTTCGGTAATTCGTTTCTTGGATATTGGAACGCGTCCAAGCAATCTGCGCTAGTTTTGGAACCTATGAGACTCTCACTACACCATTTCTGGCTGCAAAAGCTTGGCAATGAAGAAGCCGATTACGAGGACGCTTTCGCCCCCAAAATAGATGGCATAATCGATCAGGAGACTTTTGCAATAGCTATTGCCGACGGTGCAACTGAGAGTTCTTTTGCATCCGATTGGGCTAAGATGCTCACTCGTGCTTTTGTCAAAGAACGCTTCACGAACATCCAGGCTCTGCAGGCCCGCACGGAAATATTATCGAAGCGATGGCACACTTTTGTAAACCGTAGACCATTGCCTTGGTTTGCAGAAGAAAAGGTTCGCCTTGGAGCCTTCGCAACGCTGCTCGGCGTCGAACTCACCTCAAACTCAAACGATTCAAACGAATCGGGATCTTGGTCAGCAATAGCAGTCGGTGACAGTTGTCTCTTTCAAGTCCGCAATGATGATCTTGTCCTCTCTTTTCCCATTTCCAGCGCAAGCGAATTTGGAAGTTCTCCGACTTTGCTTTCCACCAATTTGGCCCGCAATTCGCAACTCTGGGAGAAAGTCAAGCGCCAAACTGCAGAATGGCAATCAGGCGATCTCTTGCTACTTGCCACAGATGCCCTCGCGTGTTGGTTCCTCACCGAGCATGAGAACAATGAAAAGCCCTGGAACATTCTCTACGGTTTTACCGAGAATTCGTCGCCTCAGGAATCATTCAAAGCGTGGGCGAATGATGCGCGTCGTTCTACCCGCCTGAAAAATGATGACATCACCTTACTCTTAGTGAGGCTCTGAATTTGTTATGCCATTACCAAGAGGCGATGAATACTTAGCTGCAGTTCAAAACCCCAGCACAGCTTTCAGCGATCCGGAATTAAAGGTTTCCATCCCAGAACCTGATCAGTTCGGAATTCCTAAGCCTTACTCCGGAGGGTTCACAACCACATTTCATCTCCAAAATCATTCGCAACATTGGGCAGTCCGCTGTTTCACCAGAGCCATTCCAGATTTGCAGAGACGCTATGAAGCTATTGGACGGTTCCTGCAATCCTGTGCAGACGGTTTTTTTGTAAAGGCCATTTGTCTTAATGAAGGAATTAGAGTTGGCAGCCAGTGGCATCCCATCATAAAGATGCAGTGGCTCGATGGCGATACTCTGAACACCTTCATCGACCGCAATATCTCTAAGCCTGGAGAGATTTCTAAGCTCATTCCAGAGTTTGTCGCTTTGGTGGAACGTCTCGAAAGCCTCAAAGTAGCTCACGGGGATCTCCAGCATGGTAATATTCTCGTCAAGCAAGGGAAGCTCTACCTTATTGATTATGATGGATTCTACCTCCCCGAACTCTCCAGCCTTAGGACAAATGAGATCGGACATCTTAACTATCAGCATCCTTCAAGAACCGCTGCTCATTACAATTCAACGATAGACCGGTTTTCGGCCATCGTGATATATCTCGGTCTTTCAGCGGTCGCCGCTTCGCCCCCTCTCTGGCGCAAGTACAACAACAGCGAGAATATCCTATTTCGCTCAAATGACTTTGCAGATGTCGAGTCATCTCCACTTCTCATTGACATTTCTAGAATCTCCCAACTTGCCCCTCTTGTGGAGAGATTCAGGGTCGTTTGCAGGCTCGAATTCGATAAAGTTCCGTCTCTTGATCAGTTCATTTCTGGCAACTTCACCTTTCCAAAGATCACAGTCCGCCCTCCCGCTCCAGCCGTTACTGTTCCCCAAAGGCGCAGCCAGTATCCAGTCATTGACGCTTCTCTTTCTGGCTCACTCTCAGAACATATCGGCGACCGGGTGGAAGTAATCGGACTGATTACCGATTACCATTCTGCACAAACTAAGCACGGACAACCTTACATATTCCTCAACTTCGGTTCTTACCCACACCAAACCTTTACACTTGTTTTGTGGTCGACTTCCCTGGCTGAGTTCCGCCGTGATAAAGTTGATCCTCTTTCTCTCGTTCACAAGTGGGTCAAAGTTACTGGCGTAATTGGTAGGTATCGGGACAGACTGCAGATGACAATTGAACTTCCGTCTCAAGTTCAAATATTGTCAGGCGAGGAAGAAGCTCGCCAATGGCTTGGAGTCAAGCCGTCTGTATCTCCATCTCCACAGATTCGACGCCCAATCTCACAACCTGACGAATCAGTTTTTAATACTATCTATTCGGGCAAACGTGCTACACCTGTTGGTACTCCGTCATCGACCACATCTCCGTCAAAGAAATTTGATTCTTCCCATTTTAATACTATCTATTCGGGCAGACGTGCTACTCCTGGTGGTACTCCGTCATCGACCACATCTCCGTCAAAGAAATTTGATTCTTCCCACGGCATCCTTGGCGGATTAATACTCGGAATCGTCGGTGCATTAGTTTTGGGTTTCTGGGGTTTCGTGGCAGGCGCCGTGCTCGGTTACCAAATTGGCAAGCGATTATGAAAGGACAACACACTCTATGAGCTGGCGATTCAGAAAAATCTTCCGTTGGGGTCCATTCCGCACCACTTGGACAAAACGAGGCTG
This sequence comes from Thermostichus sp. MS-CIW-37, assembly GCF_054060065.1. NCBI lineage: Bacteria > Bacillati > Cyanobacteriota > Cyanophyceae > Thermostichales > Thermostichaceae > Thermostichus > Thermostichus sp. MS-CIW-37. The sequence continues at coordinate 31,844 of NZ_JBSSCV010000015.1, forward strand.
GGGATCCTGATGCTTTTGGGGCTGATGGGTTACCCAACATAACAAGTCACTGCACCCGACTTGATGCTAATCTTTGAACAGTACCCAAACCTACTGGCGGCGGGTGAGTTTAGCCGTTAGCCAGCGCGACTTAATCTCAAGTGTAATAATATCCAACATCGAGGAGTTGGAAAGATGAACACAGTGATTACCATTCCTCTGGATGCAGATACAGCGAGACTTTACAGTCAAATTCCTGCTGACCTGCAAAGAAAGTTTCAGTTGTTACTTAACCTTTGGCTGCGCGACCTCATCGTACCACCGCGTCCCCTTCAGGTTGTCATAGATGAAATTAGCCAAAAAGCACAGGAGCGTGGCTTAACTCCTGAGATACTGGAATCTCTGCTGAATGTCGAATGAACCATGCTTTGTTTTTGATACCAATGTTGTTATCAGTGCGCTCCTGTTGAGATGTTCTGTCACTCGTCAAGTCTTTGACAGGGCAACACAGAGAGGCAAATTGCTTATCTCACGTGTGACCGTTGAAGAATTGAGCGATGTCCTGCGGCGCAAAGGATTTGAAAGGTATATAACCGAGGAAGAACGGATGGAGTTCTTGAGCACTTTTGTTAGAGATGGCGTCTTGGTGGAGATTGTAGAGCGCGTGGCGACGTGTCGTGATCCCAAAGATGACAAGTTTCTTGAACTGGCTGTTAATGGCAAAGCAAGATGTGCGTGCCGTTAGATGTACCCAGAGACAAGATGATGAGCAAGCTCAAATGCCCTCATTGCGGGAACCCAGGGATCCCTGTCCTCTGCAAGGTGTGCCTCGGCTCAACTGTGCCTGCGACCTGCAAAGCGTTATGAATCTTTGTTTGAGTCGTAATTGAGAGGAAATAGGTGAGCTATAATTCCTAATGGACTTTTCTTTTCATTGCAGGTTGGGTAATGCAAAAACAGGAAGTCCTTACATTACTGGCAAATCACCAGAACACTCTGAAGGACTTTGGCGTAAAGTCTCTAATGCTCTTTGGTTCAGTAGCAAGGGATGAAGCGCAAACAGACAGTGATATCGATCTGCTAGTAGAGTTTGACCGTCCAGTTGGATTGTTCACTTTTGTACGCTTGAAACGATATCTAGAGAAAATTTTAGAGAGTCCGGTTGATCTAGGTACGCCTGACTCCCTCAAGCCCTATCTGCAAGAATCCGTTCTCCGGGAGGTGGTTCGTGCCTTCTAGAGATTGGCAGAACAGAGTAAGAGACGTGCTAGCTGCGATTGAAGAGATCCGAGAGTTTATAAAAGACATCACGTTCGATGAATTTCAAGTCGATCGAAAGACAGTTGGGGCAGTTTTGTATAATCTTGCAATTATTGGTGAAGCAGTTCGCGGCATTCCACCAGAGGTGGAGGCTTCGCATCCTGAAATTCCATGGGACGAAATGCGGGGAATGCGGAATATTGTGATCCATGAGTATTTTCAAGTGAGTTTGTCCATCATCTGGCAAACGATTCAAGAAGATCTTATTTTATTAGAAACCTCTCTTCGACAATTGATAAACCCTTAAGAGAAATGTATAATGTCGGAAGTAACAGCAGCATTAGACCTCACCTCATGCCCGGCTCCGATCCAGCGCGCCCATTTACTGTGGTGGTTGCCGACAACTTCCACGATGTGGAGAAATATAAAGAGTACGAGTACGGAAAGTTTGAGACCCTCGAAGCCGCAATTGCCGCTTGTAAGCGTATCGTCGACGAGTTTTTGATTGAGGCTTTGCGGCCCAGCATGACTGCTGACGAGCTCTACAGCGAATACACTTCGTTTGGAGACGACCCGTACATTGTTGGCTCGGAGGAGCCGGAAGTTTCCTTCTCAGCCCGTACCTAAGCAAAGGCGCGGTGTCTGGAGTTATGTGGATCCCAATCTGCACAAAACGCTGATGAGGATGAATCCGACAAATTGCCGGAGCAGCATCGGAAATAGAGGCAATTAAGTTAGATGAGGATCCCTCTGGGCCAGGATATATGGTTGTTTCAGACTGCAGGAAAGCAACTTGGGGATCCCAGGTTCCCCTAGTCTGCTTCGGGAGACAGATAAGGGGTATGTTTGTGTTGGCCGGTTAGAGATCGAAGGCAGGGCAAATGTCCCAGACTTATTCGGAATGACTATACCTCTACAGGGGCTGAAGTCGGTGTTGCCAGGGAAAGTCGTATCATTGCTAGATTGAAGTCATGGGATCCCTGACTCTACCCGGTAGAACTGAACTTTATGACTGTCCCTCTGATTCACAACCGTGACGTTCTAGAGAGCCGTCTCAAGGAGATTCCTGCTGAACCCGGCGTATATTTGATGCGAGATGCCACAGATCAGATTCTCTATGTGGGCAAGTCCAAGAAGTTGCGCTCTCGCGTGCGATCTTATTTCCGCTTTACCGGCGACCTGCCTCCTCGCATTCAGCGCATGGTAGCTCAGGTTTGCGAGATCGAGTTTATCGTTACCGATAATGAAAGTGAAGCTTTAGCCCTAGAAGATAATCTGATTAAAACCCATCAGCCCCCCTACAATGTTCTTCTCAAGGATGACAAAAAGTATCCCTATTTGTGCATTACCTGGTCAGAGCCTTATCCCCAGCTTTACATCACCCGCCATCGTCGCCTTGATCGGAATCAAGATAAATATTACGGCCCCTACACGGATGTTGGTCTATTGCGCCACACCCTTGGACTGGTCAAACGGATTTTTCCCTTGCGCCAACGGCCCAAACCTCTGTACAAAGATCGCACCTGTTTGAACTACGACATTGGGCGCTGCCCCGGAGTATGCCAAGGCTTGATCAGCCCAGAAGAGTATCGCAAGACGCTGGCTCAAGTGGCCATGATCTTCCAAGGCCAGACAGATGAGCTGATCCGAGAGCTGCAGGAGAAGATGATCCAGGCCGCCGAACAGGAAAATTATGAGGCAGCCGCACGATATCGGGATCAAATTCGTGGTCTGGAACAATTGGGAGAATCCCAGAAGGTTTCTTTGCCCAATTCTACCGCCAGCCGTGATGCTCTGGCCTTAGCCATGAACGATTCGCGAGCTTGCATTCAGTTGTTTCAGGTGCGAGCGGGCAAGTTGGTGGGGCGACTGGGGTTTGTGGCCGAAAACCGCGGTGACGACCCAGGCCTTATCTTGCAGCGGGCTTTACAAGAGCATTATCAATACTGCGATCCGGTGGAAATTCCCTCTGAGATTTTGACCCAGTATGAATTGCCCGATCACGATTTTCTGGAGTCTTGGCTGAGCCAGAAAAAAGGCCGCAAGGTCAGCCTCATTGCTCCCCAACGGCAGAGCAAAGCCGAGCTGATCGAGTTGGTCGAGCGGAATGCCGAACTGGAGCTAACCCGCGCCCAGCGCCTGGCGGATCGGGATGCTGTGGCCTTGGAGCGCTTGGCAGAGGTCTTGGATTTGCCGGATGTGCCCCGTCGCCTAGAAGCCTACGATATTTCCCACATTCAGGGATCCGATGCTGTGGCCAGTCAGGTGGTGTTTATCGATGGCCTGCCTGCCAAACAGCACTACCGCCGCTACAAGATTCGCAACCCTGAGGTGCGCCCCGGTCACTCCGATGATTTTGCCAGCCATGCAGAAGTGGCCCGGCGTCGCTTCAGCAAAATGACCCCTGAGGATCAGCCGGATTTGGTGCTCATCGACGGGGGCAAGGGGCAGTTGTCGGCAGTCATGGCCGTCTTGGCGGATTTGGGGCTGGATCACCTGCCGGTAATTGCCTTGGCCAAACGAGAAGAAGAGATCTTTCTGCCGGGGGATCCCGTGCCCTTGCGGTTGCCGGCCCAAGATCCGGCTCGCTTGTTGTTGCAACGCCTGCGAGATGAGGCCCACCGATTTGCTCTCGCCTTTCATCGCCAGCAACGGAAAGCGCGTCAACATGCCTCTACGCTGGACGAGATCCCCGGCTTGGGCAAGTATCGGCAAAAGCTGCTGATGGAAGAATTTCGGTCGATTGCCCGCATTCAGGTGGCTTCAGAAGACCAGTTGGCTCAAGTGCCCGGCATTGGCCCGAAGATTGCCCGACAGATTTACCGCTACTTTCACCCAGAAACTCAGGCGGAATCCCCGGAGACAGCGCAGGTGGAGTAGTTGAGAATCCGCGCAGGGATCCCTGCTCCCCCAGCACTCGGTGGGGTGATATCCACAGAAGCCTGAGCACCCTTCCTCGCCCGTGATTTTACGAGATCACGGGGGAACTTGTAGTGCGGAAAACATCGCTCAAAGCAAAGATGATACATAATCTCAGGGGCAGGCGTTCTTAGTGCCCTAGTACTGCTTGCGAAAACATAGGGGATCCTGATGTTGGCCGGACTCGATGTGCTCCTGGAGAATGCTCCCATCGGGATCTTTCGTGCGGATCTGCAGGGACGGTACCGGTTTGCCAATGCCAAGCTTGCCGAGATATACGGCTATACTTCCTCTGCCCATTTGATGCGCCATCTGTCGGATTTTGGCCATCATCTCTATGCTGACGCTGCCGGTCGTCGCCGGTTTTTCCAGGATTTGCTTGCAGGCAAAGTTGGCGACGGGAGAGTGGCGCAAGAGTTTTTGATCCACAGTCGCAAGGGCTTGGACTTGTGGGTGCGAGAACAAATTCAAGTCGTCCGCAATCCAGCAGGGGATCCCCTCTATTTTGAGGGGTATGTGGAAGACATCACGGCACAGAAGCGGGCTGAACAAGCGCTTGCAGAGAGCCAACTCCGCTACGAAAGGCTGGTTTGCGCTATTCCACAAGCCTTGATGATTTTTAGCCGAGAAGGCCAATGCCTAGAGCTGATTTCTTCCCCGGAGAATACTTATTTTGCTTCACTCTCAGCAGAGCATATTCAGGGAAAAGCAGTGCAAGAGCTGTTCGACTCTGAAGTTAGCGACCAACTCCGGAGGCTGATTGACCGTTGCTTGAGCAGCGGATCCCAGCAAACCTTGGAATATCCCCTAACCAACTCAGCGGGAGAGCTCCGTTACCAAGAAATTTGCATAGTTCCCTACGGAGCAAATTGCGTGCTTGGCTGCATTCAAGATATTACCGAGCGCAAGCGTCTAGAGCTGGCCTTGTTGGAGATTCAACAGCGATTCTGGGGAATTGTGGAGTCCTGCAATTTGGGCATCTCTCTGCTGCCTCTTGAGCCAGAAGCTAGTCCGCATGGCATGAACTCAGCCCTCAAGGATATAACAGGATATTCTGCAGAGGAATTGAAGGCTTTGCCTCTGGAGGCTTGTATCCCAGACTTGGCCGATGTTGAAACTCTAAAAAAACTTTGGCAGGAGTTGGTTGATGGCCGGCGCAGTCATTATGAATGGGAACATCGCTACACCCGAAAGAATGGCCAAATCATCTGGACAAAGTCCCAGGTTTATGTTGTTAGAGATGAAGAACAAAAGCCTCTATTTGCCGTTTACTTCCTGGATGATATTAGCGAGCGCCGATCCATCAAATCTGCTCTTGAGGAAATTCAAAACCAATTGCAGGGGATCTTCAACTTCTGTAGCCAAGGGATTGCTCTGATGAGCTTGGATCCTGATCCCCGGTATCTCAGCCTCAACCCGGCAATGGCAGAGATTACAGGGTACAGCGAGGAAGATTGGTCGGCTCTGAAAGCGGAAGATTACACTCCCTATCCCGAAGACCGAGAACGGGGCGAGATACTCTGGAATGAATTGATTGCCGGATACGCTAGCAACTATGAATATGAAAAGGTGATCCGCCGTAAAGATGGCAGAGAGATCTGGGTTCGCCTGCAACTGTCTGTAGTGCGAAACGCTCAAAACGAGCCTCTGTTTGCCATCCAATTTCTAGAAGATATTTCCGAGCGAAAAAGGGCCGAAACTCACCTGCGAGAAAGTTTGGCCGATCTGGCCCGCAGCGAAGCACGTTACCGCGCCCTTTACGAAGTGATTCCAGACATGATTCTGCAGGTGGATCGGCAAGGGCTAATCCTGTCCTACAAGCCCCCCAAAGGATTTGCATCGGCCTATCCCGATGACCGCTATCCTAACCAGTACATTCAGGATCTGTTTCCAGAGCATTGGAAAATCTACTTTGCTCCCTTGTTGGAGAAAGCCTTTCAAACGGGAGAAATTCAGGTTATTGAATATCCGCTTCCTCAAATTTCTCAAGACGCGGCGGAAGCATTGCCGGAATATCGTGAGGCCCGTCTGTTGCCCTTTGGGCCGGATGAGGCCATTGTTTTGGTGCGCGATATCACCCTGCGCAAGCGCCTGGAGCTGGCCCAGCAAACACGAGAAGCTGAATTAACAGCCCTGGTGCAACAGCGAACCCAGCAACTGGAACGCAGTTTGCAGTTTGAATCGATTCTGCGCCGCCTTACCCATCAGATACGGGCAACTCTGGACGAAAAGCAGATCTTGCAGACGGTTGTGAACGAGCTGGGGAAATTTTTGGGCGTTCTTTTTTGCAATGTCGGCCTTTACGATAGCCGCCGAACCTACTCCCTGATCAGCTATGAATACACGACGCTTTCGACCTCTGAGGTTGGGGCTCGGGTTTGGATGAGAGATTTTCCCCTCTTCTACGAACAGCTATGGCGAGGCTGGTGCTTTCAACTGTGCGCTCGGGATCGCCAACGGGATCCCGACACTTTGCCCCCCTATCTGACCAAGCTGGCCTGCCCCATTGCGGACGATCAGGGCATTCTTGGGGATCTGTGGCTGGCTCGGCCTCCTGAGGAGAGTTTTAGCGATTGGGAAATCGATTTGGCCCAGCAAATGGCGGCCCAGTGCGCGATTGCCTTGCGACAGGCCAGGCTCTACCTCAGCAGCCAGGCTCAGGTGACGGAATTGAAAAAACTCAGCCAAATTAGGGATAACTTCCTGGCCGCCGTCTCCCATGAGCTGCGCACTCTCCTCAACAGCATTAGCCTCTCGGTTCACCTGTTAAGGTTAAGCCATCAAACCTCCCCCCTTACCCCTAAGCAAATTCAATATCTTGAGGTTCTGGAGCAGGAGTGCAAGCGAAAGATCTCCCTAATTAACGATCTTCTGGATCTACAAACTTTGTTGGGCGATAGGCTTACGCTGCCCTCTGAGAAGGTTAACTTGCCTTTCCTTTTGGCACCTCTCATCAATCGGTTCCAAGACCAGATGCGCAAGCGGCAGCAAACTCTACAAGTTCACTGGGATCCCCACTTGCCCTATTTGCACACCCATCCTCGCCTGTTGGAACGCTTGGTCTGTGAGCTTTTGACCAATGCCCACAAATTTACGCCCGCCGGCAAACACATTGTCCTAGAGGCTGTTGCTTTAGGTTCCGACCGCTGGGAGCTGCGCTTGACCAACACAGGCACCACCATTCCCCTCGAAGAACAAGAACGCATTTTCGAGCAGTTTTATCGCATCCCCCACTCGGATCCCTGGCAGCAGGGGGGAACAGGCTTGGGATTGGCTCTGGCCCAAGCCATTGCCAACCACTTGGGTGGCTCTTTGCAGGTGGAGAGCACCGCCCACCAAACTACCTTTGTTCTTCGCCTGCCTGTAGCCAAATCTTGTTGACGATTCGGTTTGGGCCACTTATGGTGAGATTTACCATATGGGGGGCAGGGTGAAGGTAGCGCTGTTGCAACTGAACTACATCGTCGGCGATCTAAGCGGAAATGCCGAGCGCATCCGTTCAGCGGTTGAGGCAGTGGCGGCGGCGGGAGCAGAGTTGGCCATCACCTCGGAGCTGGCGTTGCTGGGATATCCACCCCGCGATTTGTTGCTCTACCCGGCCCTGATCGAGAGAGCGAACCAAGTTTTGCAGCACTTGGCCAGTCGGCTACAGGCCAGCATTCCGGTGGTCGTGGGATCCGTGCAGCCCAATCCTCTGCCTGAGGGTCGGCCCCTTTACAATGCTGCTGCCTGGCTGGAGGGGGGCCAGATCCGCCACTGGTTTCAGAAGTCGCTCTTGCCCACCTACGATGTCTTCGACGAAGATCGCTATTTTGAGCCGGGATCCCAGCCCCAACCCATCGAGTACCGTGGCCGCCGCCTGGGCTTTACCATTTGTGAAGACATTTGGAACGACCGCGATTTTTGGCAGCACCGCCGCTACCACTGGGATCCGGTGGAACAGATGGCCCGCTGCGGTGCCGACCTGCTGATTAACCTCTCGGCTTCCCCCTTCAGCCTGGGCAAACAGAAGTTGCGGGTGGAGATGCTGGGATCCCTGGCCCGCAAGCACGCCCTGCCCATTCTCTACGTCAATCAGGTGGGGGGCAATGATGATTTGATCTTCGATGGGGCCAGTTGCGCCCTGGATCGCTGGGGTCGGGTTGTGGCCCAAGCGGCTGCCTTTCAGCCGGATCACCTCATCCTGGATGTGGACGAGTTGACGCAGTCTCCCAACCCAGACCAGAGCCCACCGACCGCGGGATCCCGCTGGCCGACCGAACCAGAAGCCGAGCTGTACGAAGCCTTGGTTTTGGGCACCCGCGATTACGTCAGCAAATGTGGCTTTCGCGAGGTGCTATTGGGCCTGTCGGGAGGGATCGATTCTGCCGTCACTGCTGTGATCGCCGCCGATGCCTTGGGGCCGGAGCGGGTGCTGGGGGTGCTCATGCCCTCTCCCTATTCCAGCCCTGGCAGCCTGACCGACGCCTACCAACTGGCGCAAAACCTGGGGATCCCGACCCTGAAGCTGCCGATTCAGTCCATCATGGAGAGCTACCACCAGCTTTTGGCAGAGCCCTTTGCCGGCCTCCCCCCAGACATCACGGAAGAAAACCTGCAATCTCGCATTCGCGGCACCCTCCTCATGGCCCTTTCCAACAAGTTCGGGCGGCTGCTCCTGACCACAGGCAACAAATCAGAGCTAGCAGTGGGCTACTGCACCATTTACGGGGATATGTCCGGCGGCCTGGCGGTGATCTCCGATGTGCCCAAAACCTGGGTGTACCGCTTGGCCCGCTGGATCAACCGACAGCAGGAGCGGATCCCGCTTGCTACTCTGACCAAGCCCCCCTCAGCGGAATTGCGACCCGGTCAACAAGATAGCGACAGCTTGCCCCCCTACGATTTGCTGGACAAGATCCTGCAGCGGCACATCGAGCAGCATCAATCCGGCCCCGAGTTGGTGGCTCAAGGGTTCGATCCCGACACGGTGCAGCAGGTGCTGCGGCTGGTTCAGAATGCCGAGTTCAAGCGACACCAAGCTCCCCCTGGGCTGCGCATCACCGATCGCGCCTTCGGCACCGGCTGGCGGATGCCAATCGCCAAGCGGCAGGAAGGGATCATCTAATGGAACTAGTGGGATACCCTCACACCAGCTCCTCCGTCAGAGGGAGAAAGGGAAAGATTCGGCGCTGTCGGAATTGCTTGGAGTAGTTGGTGCCCGCTCAAGCTTTGTTGCCATTCAGAACGGCTACAACTGGTGCAGTCACGCTTCCTGCTCAATACCCTGCTCAATACAATAAAGGGCCTGCAAGCCAGCAGACCCAAGGAAAAGCCAAAAGGCGGTAAGTTGAGGTCTCTTAGATCAGGCCCAGCCAGGAAGCAACGCCTTGGCCCGTCACCGCTTCGATGACAATGGCCAACACGAAGCCAATCATGGCAGCCCGACCGTTGAGGCGCTCGGCATACTCGTTAAAGCCAAACTTGGGCTCAGACAAATTGGGATTAGACATGAGAACCTCCAGGGTAAATGGGAACGACAGGGAGTGGGATCCGTAAAGAGCGAAAAACGAGAACGGCACTTGACCTTCAGTATAGTTTGCATTTCTTCATGATCGCAAGCAAGGTGGTCACCCGCTGCCAATGGCGGCGATGATCTGCCGCGCCAGGGGAATGGCCGCCTCATAGGCTTTGCCCTGATGCAGGTGCAGCACCAGCGTCCAGTTGGGATCCGGCAGGGGCCAAAAGGCCAGCAACCAGGCTTGAAAATCTTCTGCCCAGAGAATTGGTCGTCCTCGTCGTTGAGGATTGAGGATGGTGCCAGACTTGGCTGCCACTGGGATCCCTTCTGGGGCAATGCCGCGACAGGTGCCCGCTGTTGCCGCCAGGCTCATGCCAGCATGGAGAGCCTCCCAAATCCACTCCGGTAAAGAGAGGGCAGGCAGAGAGACCTCGCCAGAAAGGGGTACACCTCGGCGGGCAATCACGCCCCCATAAACCAACAGCTCCCAGGGATCCACCGGCCCAGCCAGACCGGTCGCCAAGAGCGGAGCCGGAGTTGTATTCTGCACACTCCCTAGGCCGAAGCGCCGCAGCCACTCCACCAGGGTATTGGCCCCCAGCTCCCAGCCCAACTGGTAAAAATGCACGTTGCAAGAGTGGGCCAGGGCCTGGCGCAAGTTCAAAGCCCCATGGCCGCGGGGATCCCAGCAGGGTAGGCGGCCCAACCCCAGTTGCGGCGGCGGATCCCACCAACCCGGGCAGTGGATCAAGCGCTCGCCGGAGCTGATCCCGGTCTGCAGAGCAGCGGCGGCAACGGCGCATTTGACGGTTGAGCCAGGGCTGGCCCTGATTCTGGAAGCCTGCTCCGGCTGCCAAACCCTTGTTAAACGACCGGTGTTCAGGTTGAGGACGGCGGCAAAATCGCGCGGATGGGGCAGCCCTGCAGATTTCCCCTGCAAGCCCCAGGTCAAAGCAGAACCCAACAGCCAGGCTCCACAGGTGCGACGGTTCATCTGCTGTTGGCCCCGAAAACCCAGCCAGACAAAAGCGGATCCCTGTTACAAAAATTCGGAAATCGCAGCCTTCTCACGGACTAGGGTAATCTGAGTTCAGGTCAATGGAGATAACCCTCATGGCAATTCAGCGTGGTGCCAAAGTTCGTGTGCTGCGGAAAGAATCCTACTGGTACCGGGATGTGGGAACGGTTGCGGCGGTGGATACCAGCGGCATTCTCTACCCGGTGATCGTCCGCTTTGACAAGATCAACTACTACAACATCAACACCAACAACTTCCGCGAAGATGAACTGGAAGTGTTGGAAGCTCCCAAAGCCAAGGCCAAAGCTGCGGCCAGCTAAACCAACAAGGGTTCTGATGCCGGGGACTGTGTTCTTGAGCAAGTCGTTCTGTGCCTGAACTGCCGGAAGTTGAAACGGTTCGGCAAGATTTGCAACGCCTCACCCTGGGGCCACGCATACTTGCGGTGGAGGTGCTCCTGGCCCGCACCATTGCCTACCCTGCAAGGGAGACGTTTGGGCGGGGCTTGATCGGCACCCGTTTTACCCAGTGGCAGCGGCGAGGAAAGTATCTGCTGGGATCCCTGGATTCGAGAGCTGTTCTGGGCGTGCATCTGCGCATGACCGGGCAGTTGCTCTGGGTGCAGGGATCCACCCCTTTATCAGCTCACACTCGTGTTCGTTTGGCCTTCGAGGAAGGGTGGGACTTGCGCTTTGTGGATCAGCGCACCTTTGGCCAGATGTGGCTGGTGCCTGCCGGTGTTGAGCTGGAGGCGGTGATCCCCACCCTGCAGACTTTGGGGCCGGAGCCCTTTTCGCCAGCTTTTTCTGAGGCCTATTTCCAGGCTGCCCTGCAGAAGAGCCGCCGTCTTATTAAAACCGCGCTGCTGGATCAATCGCTGGTAGCCGGGGTGGGCAACATTTACGCCGACGAAGCCCTGTTTCTGAGCGGCATTCACCCTTTGACGCCAGCAGTTCAGCTTTCGGATGTGGCCAAGGCACGCCTGCGAGAAGCTTTGATCGAGGTGTTACGGGCCGGGCTGGAGCAGCGGGGCACCACCTTGCGGGATTACCGGGATCTGCATGGGCTCAACGGCAACTATCAAGGGCAAGCGTGGGTGTACGGTCGGGAAGGGGATCCCTGTCGCCTCTGTGGCACCCCAATTCAGCGGATGAAGCTGGCAGGTCGGTCGGCTCACTTTTGCCCCCACTGCCAGCCACTCAAAACCCCCCTCTCCCTTGGGGAGAGGGGTTGGGGGTGAGGGGGAGCGCTTGGGCTCCGGAGCAGCTACCATCGCCAGTGCAGGGGATCCGGTGAAAAGAATGGCATGGCTCCGGTTCACAAAGCTCTGGGGTGGGGCGAGTTTGCTCGGCTGGGTGGTCTTCCCAGGGGCTGCGGCCTTTGCCCAACTGGAGTTGGATGCCCAACTGGGCCGCTCCCAAATTGTTTTTCCCAGCAAAGATTGCCCCGCCTGCAACCTAACGGGGGCAGAACTGCCGGGAGCTGACCTCAGTGGGGCCAACCTGAAAGAAGCGATCCTCAGACAGGCCAATCTCCAAGCTGCCGACCTCTCCCAAGCAATCCTCAATCTGGCCGATTTGAGAGGGGCCAACCTGAGCGGCTCGGATCAAGCGGGGGCCTTCTTGTGGGAAGCGGATCTGGCGCAGGCCAACCTGCAGCAGGCGGATCTGACGGGGGCCAATCTCCAGGTGGCCAACTTAAGCGGGGCCGACTTGCGTCGAGCCATCCTCACCGGCGCCGACCTCACAGGGGCCAAGTTACACAATGCCGATCTGCGGGGGGCCGACCTGCGAGGCGCTTTTCTGGAGGGGGCAGACCTGACGGGCGCTCTGTACAACGCCCAAACCCGACTGGATCCCGCCTTCAACCCTAGTGCTTGGGGCATGGTTTTCGTGAAAGAAGGATCTTGACCAAGAGTTACCGCTTGCTCCGCCATTTGATTTGGGATCCCCCCTTGGGCAGATTAAAACCAGCACCCCCTCAGCTGGGATCCCCTGCCATGACTTCCCCTGTCCGCGTTCTCATTGCCGACGATCATCCCCTCTTCCGGCTGGGGCTGAAGTTTGCCCTGCAAGCGCAAGGATTTGAGGTGGTGGCCGAAGCCGAGACGGGATCCCAGGCCGTCCACCATTGTCGCAGTTGCCCCATCGACGTAGCCATTTTGGATGTGCGCATGCCGGATGGGGATGGGATCGCCGCCTGCCAGCAAATCACCGAGCTGGGCCTGCCGGTGGTGGTGGTGATGATGACCACCTTTCAGGAGCCGGGTCTGATTGAGGCAGCCCGCCGCGCCGGGGCCAAAGGCTACCTTTCCAAAGAGACCGACCCGGCGGAATTGGCCCGCGTCATCCGTCAGATTTTGTCCAACCCCGAACGAGACTGGCTGCCTGCCCGACAGGAGCTGCCCAAGCTCACCCCCCGCGAGCTGTGTGTGCTGCAACTGATGAGCGAGGGCTTGGCCAACAAACAGATTGCCCGCCGTCTGGGCCTAAGCATCGAAACCGTCAAAGAATACGCCAGCACTGCCTACCGCAAGCTAGACGCCACCGACCGCGTCACCGCCCTGCTCAAGGCGCAGCAACTGGGGATCTTGTGAATTGGAGAAAGGGCTTGGGGATTCCCCCCGGAGGTGGGGATTTGCGGCGGCCATGATCACCGCCATACTGTTGCTAGCTTGGCATCTTGACAAGGGATCCCTGGGGTGCCGCCTTCCCCTTCACGTTGTCCGAGATACGGTATGTCTGCTCCTTCCACGCTGCTGCTCAAGCTCACCCTGCGCTTGCTCGCCTCTTTGAAAGCACGGGTGGATCAGCGCAAGATTCGAGAGCGGGGCTTTGTCCTGCCGGTTGCCATTTTGATCGTGCTGGTCTTGAGCTTGGTGACGGTGGGGCTGCTGACCCGCTCCACTCAGCGCAGCATCCAAACCCAGGTGGAACGAGCGGGGCAAACCATTAGCCGACAACTGAATACGGCCATTGACCGGGCTAGAGCTAAGATCGAGTACCTAGTTCGGGATCCCCGCCTGCCCAACAGCGCCCCGACGGATGCGCAATTTGCCGCAGCCCTCATCAACGATGGGGCAGGGGGTCTGCTTCCTCGGGATCCCGATGAGCCCTACATCCTCCCCGACGAAACTCAGTTCGTGATCGCCACCAACATTCAGGTGGAGGATCCGCAAAATCCGGGACAAAACTTGAACGTCCGGGTTCAGGCGCCCGCTTGGTGGTTCTTGGCGGATACCGACAACAATGGCATCAATGACTCCGTAACGGTTTATACTATTCTGAACACCCGTCGGGCTGCCGGCAACGACTTTGAGGCTAACCTGACGGATACCGAGCGGGCGCGGCGGCTGCTGATCCGCAGTGGGCCACTGCAGGGTTCGGCCTTGGCGGGGTGTACCGATTCTCCGGCTGAACAGACGGTCAACCCCAACGTGGGAGATTGGTTCCAGGTTGGCTCTGCGTTGTACAAGCCCTTTCAAGTCTATGCCGTCACCTTGCCTATTGCGGGTGCCGACTCCACCACCCGTGCCATTTCAGCTTTGCAATTTCAGCAGGATCGGCGGAGGGATCTGCTTAACAAATGGGGAGCCTTCAGCCGCGGCGATGTAGAGTTCTTCTTCACCCCCGGCTACAACTGGAACGGCGCCATCTACGCTGGGGGCAGCCTCTTTTTCCGGTATGGCTCCAACAACTTGTTCCGGGCTTTCGCCATCAGCTCGGAGGAATCCTGCTTCTACATGCCCGCTGACAACTCTGAGATCACTGCCTTCGGAGAGTTGGTGGCAGGGGCCATTGGCTACGCCGGCCAGCAGGTGAGCGATACTCTGATTTTCGATGTTCACTCTGGCGAGCAAAACAAAGCGCCAGAGGTGCTGGCTCGGTTGAACAACCAAAATTTTGACTCGGTGCAGAACCAGGTAGAGCCAGAAAATGTGGCGCTGGATCCGCTGGAGCTACAGCTTTTTGGCCGCATTCGCACCCGCGGATCCTATGCCCAAGATGCAGCAGGATGGGCAGATTCTCCTCTCAACGCCAAAAAGAGGGAGAACCCTGGCCGGATTAAAGCAGGCGGCTTTCGGTCCGACCAGACCTGCCCGCCCTACGTGGACGATGTGTATCGGGCCGACAACCGCTTTGGCCCCAAGGCCAGCTATGACCGTCCACCGGTCGAACCTAACCAGGCAAGGGGCTGCGATGTGGACACCTTTGCTCAAACGTCTGGTGTCAGTGCCGGTAGCCCGATTCCTGCTAATGCCAGGAACAACCAGAATGAGTCTTTGACCGAGGACAACCCACCCCCAGGCGCCCTTTCCGAGGTGGGCTTGGATGGCTATTGGGAGCGGCGGGCCCGTGTGGAAGGCTTGCGGGTGATCGTGGGCCAGCGGCTGGAGCTAACCCGCACCGATTCTTTGCCTTTGCCTTTGGTGCCGCCCGGGGATCCCAACGATCCCACCAAGTTGCAGCCCATTTTCATCAGCAACGAGGCGCGGCAACGCCTGACGCTGCGGGATAACCCGGCGGCAGTGCAGGCTACAGCCGTTTACCACTACAGCCACAGAGATGGCCGCTTTCCGATAGCCTGCCTGGCTACGGTGGCCCACCCAGGCTCTCCCTGGAGTTTGCAGCGGGCTTCCACGTTCCCCACAGGCAACCAAGCCAATCAATTGGGCATCAACTTCTTCACCGGGCAGGGCACCAATGTCTGGGAATATGACCCAACCCCGATGCAGGCTCGGCTAGCTCCGGGCACCCCCTTGTGGACGGCCCTCACCAACCTGGCCAATTTTGCCGGCGATCCTGACGGGGCCTATCCACCCAGGCAAGAAGCGGGCCGCATTCACCCGGATCCGTTTATTACGGCTTTTGGCAACTTCTCCGAGCTGCGGCGGGTTATTGATATCGTCAACCGAGGCACCTCTGTTGACCAATTGAGCCTGGCCGACCAAACCACCCTGCAAACGGCAGGCTGCATGGTGGGCATGTTGGCGGACAACATCCTGCGCATTCGGGATGCCGCCAATGCCAGCAATCCTGATCCCACAGCTCAAACCCTCTGGAACGACATTCAAGCCAGCCGAGCTGGGAACCGAGAGGCGGCCAATCGGTTTTATCTGCCGCTGCGCTACATCTTCCCGACCACCAGTTTCAACCAGACGGATACCCTGGAAACGGAGCGGCGCAGCGCTTACTCCTTCCTTCCGAGCACAGTCAGCTATCAGGCTGTAACCAACTTAAACGAGGTTGCTCTGCAGCCCCGCTCCGGAATTGGCAACTGGGCTTTGCCCCATGCACCGGCCAATTGCACCGCTGCCGGCCCCAACAGCAACCAATTTGAGCTAATTCGGATTGGCAACCAGTGCCATCGCGTGCCCTTCAAGGATTCTGTCTTCTACGATGGCCGCGAGGCGATGGCGGTGCGGGCGCTGAACATTGACCTGGCGCTACTGACCAACAATGTCCAAGGTCAGAACAGGGGGCTGATCAACGGGGATACCTGGCTGCCTGCCGGCATTGGCGAAAACCGCGAAGGGGGTATCTTCTACGCCTTCCGGGAAGATGCAGTGCGGGAAGATGCCATTGCCCGCCCACCCTTGGGCACTTTTGATAGCTACCTAACCAGCTGGCACAACGCAAACGCCCGCGGCACTTTGGGCAGCGCCGGTATTATGAACGCCGGTCAGCCAGGTCGCGGCACGGCTAACAACCAAACGGTCTGGGATCCCCCTGTTTCCAATCCAGGTGGACTCAGCCCCAAACCGGTGGACTACTATGCCGATCCGGATCGGCGGCCCTACGGCTTCCGGCTGCGCAACGGGGCGGTGCTGGCCCGCGGCGGGTTCAACCCTAATGACGCGATTTTTGGCCTCTCCTTCGTTTCCGACAACCCCGTTTATATCCAAGGGGACTTTAACCTGCATCAGACGAAGAGCGGCGAGCCCCTGGAGGAGTTTACCACTCGCCTTGCCTTCGGAGCAGACGGTCTTTACAGCAACTTCTACGGGCGGCGGCGATCCCGATCCAATGAAGACCGGGAAGACCGGCGCTTTGCCCGGGCGGCGGAGGATCTTTGGCGGCCCAGCGACGTGTTGGGCGACTCGGTGAACATCCTCTCTGCCGATTTCTGCGATGGCAGCATTGATGATGCCTTTGTCCAGGATGGCACCCTCAATGGCGGCGGCGTTAACTACAACCCCGGGCAGGACTACAACGGTGGGCGGGCATCAGCCCCTCGGCGGTGGGATTACTACGGCTGTCTCAGGGGTGAGAAGGACAGGGATAACCTGGGATTCAACACCTCCTTCCTCAACCAGGCCCTGGTAATCCGCGGCAACAACTGGCCGGCTCCGGATCCCAACAGCGCTGGCGTTCTGCGCTTCGACAACACGAACGGGGCCCAGAACCTGGGCGACAACCTCAACCAGCCGGGTTGGCCGGATGTGTTTGCCCGCGACACCATTCTGGCTCCCTTCGACAACGCCGATTCGGATCCCAATAACGATGACAGAACGGCGGGCGGTGGCGTGCCGGCAGTGCGGCCCTTGCGGGCACCCGATGTGGGCTATGCCAACTTCGGCACCCGCATCTCCGCTTTGGGCAACCCGGTGCTGGATACCTCCCGCTGGGTGATGGTAGCTCCACCTGGGCCTTGCCCGAGCCCTGGTGGCTCTGGGTTGCTGGCCGAGTACTACAACGGCTGGATAACCAGCCCGCAGAACCGGTACAACCGCGAAACAGGGTTTGCCACCAGCGGAGCCGTAGGCCCCCTGCCCGGAAACGCCCAAGAGGCCAACCTGCCCTACCTGCGGGCAGTGCGCTGGCCGGATCCGGTGTTCCCGGCGCAAGGAGTACCTAATGCCATTGGTCAGTACAACAATGGCTATACCACCGATGCGCCTACCTGTAATCCAAGTGGCACCAACGACCAACGCTGGGCCTGCGTGCGCAATGCTATCGATAACCCGACCAACCTGGCCCCCTTTGCCCGCAGCGGCAGCGGTTTCCCTGGGTGGGGCGGCTTCCAGTACTTTTTTGGCACTAGCACATTGCTGAACTCTCACTCGCCTTTCAAGCGTTTGCTATATAGTAACTTCCCCACTTGCAACGGCTCTTTGTCTGACATCCTGCAGCCCCTCTGCCGTTTGTCACTACCGCCTGGCAGCCCTGATCGGCGGGATCGCGGCGATTGGTTCTGGATGCCCAGTTGTGGGGAGCCCGATGGCAACAACAGCCTGCCGAACCTGCCCATCGACGCGGATGACCTCAACTTTCCAAGTCACTTCAACTTCCAGCGCTCCTGCTGGCGGCGCAGAAGTGGTGGGACAAACAGCGGCAACAACAACGGCAACGACTTTTTCGTGGTGCGCTGGGTAGGGGAGCTGTATCCCCGTTGGTCGGGCCTGCAGAGCTACCGCATTCTCAACGGCGACGACGGCGTGCGGCTGATCATTCGACGGCGGGACGGCTCCAGTGCCACTTTTGTCAACAATGGAGCCTGGAACGGAACTCCGCTCAGCCTAGGGCCCAATGCTGCGGGTGCCGAAGCCTGGCAGGATAGCGGCGGTAACCTGGTCACCCTGCGATTAGAGCTGGAGTGCGCGGATCCATCCCAGCCCTCGCCCTACTTGGTGGAGATCCAAACTTACGAAAATACCGGCGGTGCCTCCCTGCGCTTTGCCACCCGCGATGGCAGCGAGTTGGAAGACTACGACCTGCGGTACCTGAAGCCGCTGCAGGGGGTGAACCAACCTTGCCAGCCGGATCAGACTAAACCTCTGGTGGCCAATCAGAAGTACTGCAAAGTCACCCTCAACTGCGATCCCATCTGGACAGGCTGGACTCCTGCGTGTGACCCCAACATCTGTCAGCAAACCACTATTACCCAAACCAGAACTGCCACCTTGCCTGCCGGTTGCCCTGGCACTCCGCCAACACCGCAAACTCGGACGATCACCTGCTACCCTCAGTACAACTACGGGCCTTGGTCAGATTGGACGCCTCAGTGTACCCCGCAGCAGCAGTGTAGCGGCACCAGCATCACCCAAACCCGCACCCGCACGGTAACGCCGCTCTGTCGCAGCCAAAGCCCCTTTGTCGAAACTGAACGCCAAACCATCACCTGCCAGCCTCCGGGGGCTACCTGCACCTACACAGGCTGGACTCCTCAGTGTACGGTGGCCAACGGCGGCCTGCAAGTGACCCAAACCCGCACCAAGACCTGCACGTCGAGCTGCGGAACCACCACTACTATAGAAACCCAAACGGTCACCTGCCCGGCCATTTGCAATGACTACACCTTTGGGCCTTGGACTCCTGACTGTAGCAGTCTTACCATTGCCTGCGGCACTAGCCAGCCGCTCAACCAAACCCGTACTGGCACCAAAGGCCCCAATAACAGCCCCACCTGTCCGGCCAACAAAACCGAGAGCCAGACGATTACCTGTACCGGCAAGCCCTGTGGGCCAGGTACCTTTGCCCCTGAGGCTCCCGGCAAGAGCCCCTTCGGCGAGTGGATGGCGGCCAAGCCCAACACGGTGGATTTGCGCCCCGTCTGGGAAATCCAAGCGGATCCGGAGCCGGAGACCATTGGCGTGAACATGGTGGCCGCGGCTTCTGCCGAAGGCGTGACGATCGCTCTGCAGCCGGAGCTTTCCCCGGTGCTGGAAGTGAAAGCCGGGGCGCCCAAGCCACCCAAGTGGCCCAACCCTGCCGAGGCTCTGCAGGCGGCCTTCAATTGGATGTTTGGCGAACCGGCCTATGCTGCCCGCAATGGCCTGAAGGGCAATTTGCCCTCTCAGATAGCCAACCCCAGCAAAGAGCCGGGCATCCGCCCTGCTGAGAATATTGGAGCTAAGATTTCTGGAACTCCTGCTGTGGGTACCGATGACTGGGCCCGGCAACTGCGGCGGCAACTGCTCAACGGCAGTGGAGAAATTCGCTGTGGCGATGAACAGGTCACTCCCTCAGACGGTGGCTTCTGGGTGCCGGGGGTATTTCGCCCCAACTTCAACGACCGCTTCAAGTACACCGCCTACACGGGTGCCAGCCGACCCAGCACTCTGCGTACCTCTCCTAAAGGTGCCGATCCTACCTTCGAGGATCTCAACAAGAATGGCATTTGGGATCTGGAGGAGCCTTCAAATGTTTTGGAGCGGGATCCACTGTTTGGGTTAGACTTGCCGGATCGGCCAGAGCTAGAGATCCAACCCCAGATGGCGCTCAACCCTTACGCCCGCGTCAACAAAAGCGCCGCGATCCAAGCCTACACTCCCGCGTCCAAGTATGCGGACGGATACTACATTAACCACAAGGGCAGTGAAGATATTCGCAATGGCCTCTGCTTCTACGTCAAGCCCAACGGCAACACCATCCAGGTTCAGATCGACCGTAACGGCGGCGATGGCGATGGCCTGGTCTGGGTGGATGTGGAGCCGTACACTCTCAGCATCAATCAACCCACCACCGGCTTTGCAGGCAGCAACCCCGTGCTGGGGGTGATCCTGGACGAGGTGACCCGTCGGCCCATTCCGATCCCGCGCTTCCAGGAGCTGGCCCCAGCCGCAGCCGACTTGAACCAGCGCCGCCGCAACGACAACGGCACCCAAAACCGGCAGCTCCAGCCGGCCAGGGAAACGCGGGTAAATGCCATTGCCATCAGCGGTGTGATCCCGTCTCGGCTGGATCAGACGGGCGGGGGCATGCACAACTTCCTGCGCCTCAACGAGCTGTGGAGAGATGTCAACCTCTTTTTCAGCGGCTCGATGATCCAGCTCAACTACAGCACCTATGCTACCGGCCCCTTCCTGCAGCACAGCTTTGAGCCACCCGATCTGGTAGCCGATCCAACCTTTGTGCGGGGCTACGACTACTACTACCCACCCAACCGCCGCTTCGGCTACGACGTGGGTCTGCAAATTGCCCGTCGTCCCAGCGCGGTGTCGGCCCGCTTCCAATTCCCCTCCAATACCCGCACCGAGTTCTTGCGAGAGCTGGATCCTCAGGATCCGTATGTGCGGCGGCTGCGCTGTGCCTTGCAACAGCAGCCAGGTGTTCCTCTACAGGCTGCTGCTCAGATTGGAGGCTGCAACGAATTCAACTGATATTGACTTCCCAAGCTGGGGGTAAATTCAAAGTAGGGGCAGCAGGCAAACACGGGAGGGGATATGAAAAAGTGGCGGCTTTTGCGGCAGCAATTGGAAGCAGAGGGCTTCACTCTCATAGAGGTCTTGGCCTCCGTGATTATCGTGGCTATTGCCATGACTGCCCTTGCCCCTGCCCTTACCTTGGTTGCCTATCGGCGGGCCATGACCGAGCGCGTGGAGGTAGCCAATCAACTGGCCCAGGCCGAGGTGGATCGGATCCGCACGCTGGTTGACCTGGAGCTGGCCGCTAACCCAGTTGCCTTTCAGAACCCGGCTCAGTTGGCCCGTCTGCCCAGAGTTGGAGCGAATCCCCTGGCAAGTACCCCAGCACCGGCCACTATGGATACTAACGGGGACAATTATTCGATTCGCTTGGCTCAAATTCAGTTGCCAGGACGCAACCCTGAAGAATATGTCATTCAAACCTTTCGCAGTGGTGGTGGAGATTGTATTGACCGACGCAACAACACCGTGATTGCGGGGGTTCCCTGCACCTTCCTGATAGGGGTGAGGGTTTACCACCGCTTTTCTTTTGACCCAGCGACCCGACAGGCCCTTCCTGGGTTGCGAACCGAGTCGGTCTCCGCCAATCAGAACTTGGCCAATGCCGATGTGTGGCTCTTTCCCATGGCCAGCTCGATTGTGGAAGTCAACCTGGCTGCCAATTTGGGGGATGTTTGCCGCGCCGTTTTGGCCGACGTTCGAGCCAGGGGTGGGATCCCAGCCAGCAACTGTGAGGCATTTCCTCTGCCCGGCAGCCCCTAGCTCATTGCCCTGAGGCGGATTGGCAGGATCCCTCTCTGGATTTACAAGATATAAGGTAGTGGTGTTTCCCTATGTTCAAGGTCTTACGCCGGAGGGTTAATCAGAGTGCGGGGTTTACCCTCATTGAGCTGCTGGCTGCGCTGCTGATGGCTTCGATCTTTCTGCTGGCCACCGGCATGATCGTCATCGAAACCATGCGGGTGGATCGGGAAGAGACAGGGCGCACCCAAGTGCAGGCGGAGCTGACGCAAGCCATGCGGTATATTCAGCAGGATCTGGCGGAAGCTCTCTACATTTACAACGATGCGGAACAGCCCAACGGTAATGGAACGCCGGATCTCATTGAGCGGCTTTACACTCCTGGATGGATTCGCCGCCCCGATGGTGCCGTTCCGGTTGTCGCTTTTTGGAAGCTGAATCCGATCCCACGCGATTGCTATCAAGGCCCTCCGACGTTGCAACAAATCCGAGAAGGCCGAGTAACTTTGAAGGAAAGACCTTCAGGCATTTCCCAATCTGATTGGGAAAACATTCGCAGCCGCCGCAACATCTACACCTTGGTTGTGTATTACTTGCAGCGCAACTACAACAACGCCGGTAACCCAGACGGCAGCACCCCCTGGGAGGGTAATGCGCGCATTGCTAGGTTTGAGTTGCAACCTCTTAATGACACATGCACTGAGCGCAGCCGATTTTTTGTCGAGGATCCGGATCCCTTCCGGGAAGGCTTTCTGGTTTGGCCCTCTGAGCAAGCTAGGGCTCGCCAAACTCCCATTGCTGGGGCAGGCAATCAAGGTAATCGACTGGTAACTCTGGTCTCCAACATCTTCAGCAGCCGGCAGGACAGCCCCCAGGTTGCTCCCCCTTGCCCACAGGGCTATGCCTTTGGAGGAGGCCGACCCAACGGGGTTACCTTCTCGGGGTTGGGGGTCAATCAGAACGATGTGGGTTTTTATGTCTGTGTCCGGCGCGGTGGCTCTGCGAGCCTTCCCCAAGATGTGATTGTGAACATTACAGCAACCGCTATGGAACGCTCCAACCCTGGTTTGTTCCGGCGCTACATTCAAGATGCGACGAGTGTCGATGCGGAACAGGTGTCGCGGTACTTGACGGCGATGCAAACTCAAGTTTTGGCCCGTGGTGTGTTCAATCGTCAAGCCTAGTCAAGCCCATATGACTTGCCCAGAGGGGGGATTCCTGCCTATGCTGGCCTCGGTGAGCGGATCTAGACGGATTGCACCTGCCCAGACAAGGGGCTTTACGCTGATAGAAGTCTTGGCGGTTATTGTCATCATCGGCATCTTGGCTGTGCTGGCCGTTCCCTCTGGGATCAACATCTGGGCGCGGATCCAGCTTGAGGATGCGCAGAACAGGGTGGAGCGAGCCTTGCGCACTGCCCGCACCAACGCCAGGGCTTCTCTCCTGGGCCGAGCTTGGGTGGTGCAGGTGGACAATTCGGATCCGATCGTTCCGACTCTGGTCATCCAAGATGGGGAGGGCCTTTGCGATGAACCCACCCCTTGTCAGCGAATTCGCCTGAATAATTTTGTAACTGTAGCCAACACCTTCAATGACGGAAGGGCGGTTTTTGAATCCGATGGCCGGGCCCGTCAACTGGGTCGCTTTGTAGTCAGCAGCACCTACTCTCAGGGGGAAAACCGCTGCGTGGTGGTGAGCACCTTGATAGGCACCATCCGCAAGGACAACGACCCGGCTTGTGCGGGCGGAGCAGATGCGGAAGACTAGCCAGCCTTGCAACCTCCTTGAAAGGGGGTAGGATGGTCAGGCCGATGTTTTTGGGTGGAGCATGGCTTCTCCTTCCCTGATCCCTCAGGAAAAAACTTTCCCTTGGCAGGCTCGTCAGCCTGCTTTGCTGGTGCTGGCGGATGGCACTTCCTTTGCCGGTTGGTCTTTTGGGGCGCCGGGCACGGCGGTGGGCGAGGTGGTGTTTAACACGGGCATGACCGGCTACCAGGAGGTGATCACCGATCCCAGCTACCGGGGGCAGATCATTACTTTCACCTGCCCTGAGCTGGGAAATACCGGAGTGAATGAGCTGGACGAAGAATCGGCTCGGCCCCAAGTAGCAGGGGTGATTGCCCGCAATGTGTCTCGCATGGTCAGCTCCTGGCGGGCTACATCCACCCTCCCCGAATACCTGCAACGATATGGGATCCCGGCCATTGCTGGGGTAGATACGCGGGCTTTGGCACGGCGGCTGCGCTCTCAGGGGGTGATGAACGGGGCCCTTTCCACGGAGACTTTGGATCCCCAGGTTTTGTTGGAGCGGGTGCGCCAGGCTCCTTCCATGCAGGGGTTGAGCTTGGTGGCGGAAGTTACTACTCCCCAACCCTACGAGTGGCTGGAGCCTACGCCTGCCGATTGGGACTATGGGCGCAGCCAAGGGATCCCGATCCCGGAGCCGCCCCTGCGGGTGGTGGCCTTGGATTTCGGCGTTAAGCGCAACATTCTGCGCCGCCTTACCCGCTATGGCTGTCGGGTGATGGTGTTGCCGGCCAATGCCAGCCCGGAGCAGATTTTGAGTTACAACCCCGATGGGATCTTCCTCTCCAATGGGCCAGGGGATCCCGCCGCTGAGACGACTGCCATCCGCACCACGCAAGCGCTGCTGCAAACCGGGAAGCCCCTATTTGGGATCTGCCTGGGCCATCAGATTCTCAGTTTGGCCCTAGGGGGATCCACCTACAAGCTCAAGTTTGGCCACCGCGGCCTCAACCACCCTTGCGGGTTGGAGAAGCAAGTGGAGATCACCAGCCAAAACCACGGGTTTGCGGTGGATGCCGCTTCGATCCCCGCCGATGGGGTGGTAATCACCTACCTCAACTTGAATGACCGTACCGTGGCCGGGATCCGCCACCGTCACCTGCCCCTGTTTTCTGTGCAGTATCACCCGGAGGCCAGCCCCGGCCCTCATGATGCCGATCACCTCTTCCGGGAGTTTGTGGAGCTAATGCTGCAGCACCGAACTTTTTTAGCTACTCAACGCTAACATCTTTCACCTCCTGCCGAAGGCAGGGGATTGACAGGGAGGGGATCCCTCAAGAGAAGCGGTGGTGCCAGACTGTGATGGCAATCGCCAAGGCATCGGCGGCATCATCCGGGCGGGGCAAGCTGGGCAGGTTGAGTTCCCGGGCCACGGCAGCTTGTACAGCCTGCTTGTCGGCGCGTCCGTAGCCTGTCAAACTTTGCTTGACTTGGGCGGGCGTAAACTCCACCGGCAACAGATGATGCTGGGCCAAGGTGAGCAGGATCACGCCACGGGCTTGGGCGATGGCAATGGTATTGCCCATTTTGTAGAAAAAAAGTTTTTCCAGCCCCACCTGATGCGGGCGCAGTTGGCGCAGCAACTGGCTCAAATCCTCGTGCAGCGTTTGCAGCCGCTCCGGCATTGAGTGTTGGCTGGGGGTGCTGATCACCCCATAATCCACAGGTTTCAACCCCGCAGATCCCGCCAGAATGCAACCAAAACCCATGGTTCCCAGACCTGGATCTAGGCCGAGGATGCGCTGCTCAGGTGGGGTGTCTCCTCTGTCGGCGAGGGGCGTGGGGATCTGACAAGGGCTATGGCCTGCCGGGTGACTGCGCATGATGGGGATGATCGGTGTGCAGGTAGGTCAGGCCCGAGATCAGGGTGAGAACCACCGCCACCCAAAAACAAGGGATCCCTCCCGGCCACCCCAGAATCAGCAAAGCAATGGCCAGGATTTGGGTTACCGTCTTGGCTTTGCCCCAGAAATTGGCACCGCGGATTTGGCTTTGGTTGACCCGCCAGCCGGCGATGGCCAGCTCCCGCCCCACCAGCAAAAACACGCCCCAAGCGGGGATCCGCCCCAGTTCCAGCAGGCCCAGCAGCGGCGCCAACACCAGCAGCTTATCCACCAGAGGATCCAAAAACTTGCCCATATCGGTTACCAAGCCATAACGGCGGGCCAAATGGCCATCCAGCCAATCGGTTGCCGCCGCCAACAGGAACGCCCAGAGGGCCAACCTCTCCCCCAGTGGGGATCGCAGGCTCAGCCCCAGCAGAATAAAAGGGATCCCTGCCAGCCGCAGCAGGGTGACGGCGGTGGGCAGGTTCACCCACTCCAGCTTGTCACGTTGGACGGCGCTGGGATTCTCCACCTTCGGATCTGGCCTCAAGGATCAGAACTATCAGAATTATCGGTAACGGCCCAGGCGCTCGGTGAGCAGGTGGTAAAACCCCTGGGCATCCACCCCAAAAGCCACCTGAACATTGGCGAGGCGACCACTGGATCCCCAGCGATCCACCACCGTCCGGCCCAGGTTCAAGGGGCTAGCCGTTTCCACCTCGACGTAGCAGGGCTTGAGCTCGAACAACTGCGGCTGTAACAGATAGGCAATCACACAAGGGTCGTGCAATGGCCCTCCCGGTAGCCCGTAGCGTTCTACGTCGACCTTACCGTAAAAGGTGAGCATATTGGCCACCGTCTGCCCAACGCGGGTGCCCAGGGCGCGGATGCGCTCAATCCGCTCCGGCGTGCTGAGGACCTGTTGGGTGACGTGCAAGCCCAGCATCACCACCTCCGGGATCCCGGCGCTGAGCACGATCTGGGCGGCGTGGGGATCGGTGAGGATGTTGAACTCGGCTGCCGGGGTAACATTCCCCTCAAAGGCGGATCCCCCCATAAACACCAGCCGCTGGATGCGCTCCACAATCCGGGGCTGCTGCACCAGGGCCACTGCCAAGTTGGTCATCGGGCCCAGCAAAGCCAAGGTAACCGGCTCAGGGGCAGCCATCAGCGTCTCGATGAGATAGGGCACTGCATGCTGGGATCCCAAAGGCATCTGGGGCTCCGGCAGATCCGCTCCGTCGATCCCGGTTTTGCCATGCACCTGCTCGGCGGTTTCCAGAGGGCGCAAGAGAGGTCGGGGGCAGCCGGCATACACCCCCATCTGGGGTTGACCGGCCAATTCGCAGATCTGTCGAGCGTTGCGGCTGGTTTTGTCCAGAGAGACATTGCCGGCCACCGTGGTAATGCCCAGCAATTGCAGCTCTTCTGGCGACGCCATGGCCAACAACAGAGCCACCGCATCGTCTTGACCAGGGTCGCAATCGATGATCAGGGGCACCATAGGGATCTCAGCAGCAGCTCACTCACCCCTAGTTTAGGTTTTTCTCCCGCTCTTTTCCTCTGGCCGGTGAGCGCGGATCCCGGTCAGATTTAAGATAGGAAATATATCTTCATCCTTTGTCTTGTTGCCTGACACCCATCCACTGCGCATCAACCTGTTGCTGGATTGGGAGCCGCCAGCAGGAGAGCCCCTAGCTTGCGAGGACTGGCTACCCCCTGAACGCTTTGTTGTCGAGTGTTTTCAGGATCAAGCTACCTTCCTAGAGGCTCTCAGGAGACAAGACGGCCATGTCGATTGCTTGGTGCTCCTGGTGGATCCCACTCGGCTGCAAGAGCTGCACGATCTGGGCAATCAGCTCTGCGCGTGGGGACTGCTGCTGCCGACGGTGTTGGCGATTGTGCTGGAAGAATCCCACCTGCAAAAGGAAACACCGGAGACGGAAGGAGGGATCCCTGCCACCTCATCTTTGGTGAAAGCATTGCTCAAGCGAGAGCAGTTTTTCTACCACAACGCCACCCTCGTCCGTCCCATTTCGCCACAGGAGCTGAAGGGGCAGGTGCGGGCCGACTGTACCGCTTCGGGATCCCCTTCCGTCTTGGAGCTGCTGGTGGATCGGGCCATCGCCTTGTTTCTGCAGATGTCTCCCACTTGCGGCCTCCCGCAGAGCCCAGTGCATCCCAGCGATCAGCCCTACCTGGCTTACAGCAACCAACAACAGCGACGGCTGGCGGAGAAATTGCGGGAACGGCTGGGCTACGCCGGAGTGTACTATCATCGTGACCCAGAGCTGTTTTACCGTCGCCTCCCGCCCCACGAGCAGCAAGCCCTCATGCGACGGCTGCGTAACCTTTACCAGGCAATCGTCTTGGACTATTTTCAATCTCCCGAGACCGTCAATGCCCGCATCGACGAGCTGGTGGCCTTGGCCTTTTTTGCCGATATCGGCGCTGCTCAACTGCTGGAGCTGCACATGAACTTGATGGAAGACTTTGCCAAACAATTGAAGCTGGAAGGCCGCAGCGAAGAGATCCTGCTGGATTACCGCCTTACCCTGATCGATGTGATGGCCCACCTGAGCGAAATGTACCGCCGCTCCATTCCCAAAACCGCTCCAAGGGATCCTTAGATATGTCCACTCGCAAAGCCTATGTTCTCAAGCTCTACGTGGCGGGCAACACCCCCAATTCTCTGCGTGCCCTCAGCACCTTGCAAGACATCTTGGAAAAGGAGTTCCGCGGCGTGTACAGCCTGAAGGTGATCGATGTCTTGAAAAATCCGCAACTGGCAGAGGAAGATAAGATCTTGGCAACGCCGACCTTGGCCAAAATCCTGCCGCCACCGGTGCGGAAGATTATTGGCGATCTGTCCAACCGCGAGAAAGTGCTCATCGGCCTGGATCTGCTCTACGAAGAATTGGACGAAGAGGCTTGAGACAGGCTGCAGGAGCAAGGAGAGTGGGATGAACCAGTCATTGGGGCCTTCTGAGCCAGAAAAGCCACAAGATAACACCGCAGAGGACTCCACCGAACCAACCCCAGACAACCACCGGGCGGATCTCTCAGAGCTGCGAGGGATCCCCAAAAAACAGACGGGCATCGAGGGCTTTGAAGACATCAGTCACGGTGGGCTACCCCTGGGACGCACCACCTTGGTCAGCGGCACCTCCGGCACCGGCAAAACCCTGTTTGCCATGCAGTTCCTTTACAACGGCATCGTGAAGTATCAAGAGCCGGGGATCTTCGTCACCTTCGAGGAAACCCCCGCCGATATCATTCGCAATGCCTCCAGCTTTGGCTGGGATCTGCAGGCCCTCATCGACAGGGGCCAACTGTTTATCCTGGATGCCTCCCCCGATCCCGAAGGCTATGAGGTGAGCGGCAACTTTGATTTGTCGGCCCTCATCGAGCGCATCCAGTACGCCATTCGCAAATACAAAGCCAAGCGGGTCTCCATCGACTCGGTGACGGCCATCTTTCAGCAATACGACCCTGCCGGTGTGGTGCGGCGGGAGCTGTTCCGCCTGACGGCCCGCCTCAAGCAGGCCAACGTCACCACCGTCATGACCACGGAGCGCACCGACGAGTACGGCCCCATCGCCCGCTACGGCGTAGAGGAATTCGTCTCCGATAACGTGGTGATCCTACGCAACATCCTGGAAGGAGAGAAACGGCGGCGCACCATCGAGATCTTGAAGCTGCGGGGCACCACCCACATGAAGGGGGAATATCCCTTCACCATCACCAATGACGGGATCAACATCTTCCCCCTGGGAGCCATGCAGCTGACGCAGCGCTCCTCCAACGTGCGGGTCTCCTCCGGCATCGAGAAGCTGGACGAAATGTGCGGCGGCGGCTTCTTCAAGGACTCGATTATTTTGGCCACCGGCGCCACCGGCACGGGCAAAACCTCGCTGGTGAGCAAATTCCTGGAGCGGGGCTGCCTGGATGGGGAACGCTGCATTCTCTTTGCCTACGAAGAGTCGCGGGCGCAGCTGTCCCGCAACGCCTCCTCCTGGGGCATTGAGCTGGAAGAGTTCGAGCGGCAGGGCCTCCTCAAGATCATCTGCGCCTACCCAGAATCTGCCGGCCTGGAAGACCACCTGCAGAAGATCAAAACCGAGATGATGGCCTTCAAGCCCTCCCGCATGGCCATCGACTCCCTGTCAGCCCTGGCGCGGGGAGTGAGCCAAAATGCCTTCCGCCAGTTTGTAATCGGGGTAACTGGCCTGGCCAAGCAGGAGGAGATCACCGGCTTTTTCACCAACACCACCGACCAATTCATGGGATCCCATTCCATCACCGAATCCCACATCTCCACCATCACCGACACGATTATCCTGCTGCAATACGTGGAGATCCGCGGAGAAATGGCCCGCGCCCTCAACGTCTTCAAAATGCGGGGATCCTGGCACGACAAAGGGATCCGCGAGTACCTCATCTCCAACGCAGGCATCCAAATCCGCGATTCCTTCCGGGGCTACGAGCGCATCATCAGCGGATCCCCGACCCGCATCAATGTGGATGAGAAAAACGAGCTCTCCCGGATTGTGCAAAACGTCCAGGCCCTCGAGGAAGAAGGGTTGTGAGCGGTTACAACAGTTCCGTGAGTGGGCGCGGCAACAGACCCGTTGAGTCAAGCGAATTTCCAACACCGCTCAACACCGCGCAAGCCCTGCACTTGCGGCTGGCAGGGAGGGATCGGCCCAGACAAGGATTTCCCCGCGGCCAATGGCGAACAGTGGTAACCCACCTACAAATTGGGTAGTATGCCTCTAGCAGTAGCGCAAAGGGCGGGGTTTCCCGGCGTGTTTAGTTTTCTTGGTGGCTCCAAAACCCGAACCATGCTTGGGGTGGACATCAACCCCGAGCGTATCGCCGTTGCCCAACTGAAAAAGCAGGGCAATGGTCGCTATCGTCTGGCCCACTACCACAGCGTGGACATGCCAGAAGGGGCGATGGTCGAAGGGCGCATCCTCGATCCGAACACGGTTGGTTTGGTCTTGATGAATTTGCTCAATGAAAACAAAGTGCCCACCAACCTGCCGGCAGCCACAGCAGTGCCCGTAAGGGAGGCCATCGTTCGTCTCATTCGCCTGCCTGCCGACCTACCTGCCGATGAGCTGCGCCGGGTGGTTTTGGAGCAGGAGGCCGAACTTTACATTCCCTATCCGCGGGATCAGGCGGATGTCGACTACCAGCCCTTGGGTCTCGATCTTTCCCAGGATGGCATTGAGCGCATCGAAGTCTTGCTGGTGGCCATCCCCAAAGAGGTGGTGGACAACTACCTGGAGGTGCTGCAGGTGGCCAACTTGCAGGTGCGCTGTGTGGAGCTGGCCAGCTTCTCCCTCATTCGCACCATCCGCGATCAGCTAACCCAGTACGGCCCCCAAGAGGCCGTGTTGCTCAGCTCCATCGGCTACGACAGCAGCGAGATCAGCATTTTGGTGAACGGGATCCCGCAATTTACCCGCACCGTCAACATCGGCACCATCCACATGCGGCAGGTGCTGGCCCAATCCCTGAATCTGCCGCTTAGCCGCACCGGCGACCTGTTGCGAACTCTGAGGTTACCCTTGATCAACCCCACCGATATTTTGGCCACGGGAGAACAGCCAGCGCCCAGCAATCCCGGTGTAGCAGCAGTAACGCGCGTTGTCTCCGATTTGGCGGATGAACTGAGGCGCTCCATCGACTTCTTTACGAGCACAGAAAGCAGCTCGCCTGTGGTGAAAGTACTGCTGGCCGGAACTGGGGCAAGCATCGGCCAAATCGACGGCTTCTTATCTCAGTCGTTGAGCGTGGCGGTGGAGTTGGCGGATCCCTTTGGCAACATTGTCGTGCCGGATTCAGTGGAACTGCCCCTGGAGGAACGCCCAGCAATGGGAGTGGCCCTGGGGTTGGCGTTACGGGAAGACACCAAGTAGCGGCAGCAGGCAGCGCAAGCTCGCCCAACCGATGGAATAGCGCACAAGGCGGTTAAAGAGATGTACACACCGGAGATCAATTTCCTCAAAGAAAGGCCGGATGTCCTCACCACAGCTCGAACAGGTGGGGGAGCAGTAGTCGCAGCTGAGGCTGCAGAGGGATCCCAGAATTGGATCCCGGCCATTGGCCTGGGGGTTGCTGTTGCTGCTGTAGCGATGGGAGCTTTTTGGTATTTCCAAGACAGCTTTTCCCGCCAGAGAGAAACCTTGAGGGCGGAGCGGGCTCGCCTTGACAGTGAGCTCAGCACAGCCAATGCTGAGTTGTCCCAGCTGCAGAATGCCAATCAAGAGCTGCAAACCATTCGCGCCCAAACGGAAGGGTTCCGCTCCTTTCTGAGATCCGTCCAGCCTTGGTCGGCCATCTTGGAAGAGCTGCGGCGCAAGATCCCCGGCCAGGGGGTATGGATAACCAACATCAGCGCTTCCGGGGATACCGTCAATATCCAAGGAGGGGCGCTGGACTTTCCCCTGGTGAACGACTTTTTGCTCACCCTGCTGGATTCCAACTTTGTTACCAGCGCCGTCCTGAACAGCAGCTCCCGGGTGGACGGCACAAACCTAACCGAGCCCAGCGTTACCTACGGCATAACCGTAACCATCCGTACCCTGGGGGATCCCGACCCAGAATTTACCCGCGAGCTGGAGCAGCGGGGAGCGATAGGCTTGGTTGAAAAGATCCGCATTTTGCGTCGAGTGGAGGCGAACTGATGACTGGATCGATTGAAGGTTTTCCCGACGAACAACTGGTGGTTCCCCCGGCAGGGCCGCCGGTACTGCTGGGCGTGGAGCTGACCCCCATTCGAATTGGTCTTTTAATCGGGATCACAGGGTTAGCCGCGGCGGGGTTTCTGGCCTTCACCCAACTTCGCCCCTTGATCGAGGAGGTACAGGCTTTGGAAAGGGAGGTAGCCAACAAAACCACCCAGTTGCAGGACATAAAGAGCCAGATTGCCAGTTTGCAAGATGTGCCCAATCAGGTCGAGAGAGCTCGCGTGGAGCGGGAACAGATTAGTGCCCTGCTCTCCACCCCCGAGAATGCCGACACGCAACTGCTGGATCTCAACCGGCTGGTGCAGGGGCAACCCAACAGCGAGCTGCGCAGCTTTAGCCCTTCTCCACTGACTCCAGCGTCTTCGGCCAATCCGGAAGTGCCTGGGATCATCGCTCCCGCCATCCAAGTGCAGACCACCCGTGTCGCTCTGCGTGGCCCCTATACGGAGCTGATCAATCTGATGGGAGATATAGAACGTCTGCGCACGCTGTTCCGGGTGGGCAACATCAGCTTAAATCCTGTTCAAGACACAGGGGAACTGGACGCTGCTTTGGATTTGATTGCCTACATCTACAACAAAGACGTTCCGTTGGGCACTGCTCCTCCACCTGAAGGGCAAGCCCCCCCTGAAGGAGAACAGGCAGCACCCAGCCAATAGCCTAGCTATGCTTCGGCTCAGGGGGAGATCCTGCCAGTGCGGGATCCCTTTTGGGTTTTCAGAAGACGGGAACAATCGCCGGTGCAGCACAGATAGTGTTGCCAAATCGAAGATCTGGGAAAAATTTCTCCCGAAATGGCTACAGGTAGTGGCAAAGTCCGAGATTTCGGCTTTGATTAGGGAAGCACGGGGTGAACGAGGCCAAAGGCACCCGTGGCGAGGCTAAGCAAGAACACGGTTGGGTGAAGGAGTGAGGTGTGAGGATGATGAACCGTCGAGTTGCTTATGGGTGTGCGTTGAGCTTGATCCTGTCTTTACCCTCATTGGCCTTAGAGAGCCGGGTCAATGAGGCAGCCGCTCAGCAGTTGACCTCCGCAAACCCGCAACGCCTCAGCCGCATCACAGATATCCGTTTGCTGCCCAACGGCAACCGCATGCAGTTGGAGATCAACACCGAAGGGGGCGCTCGCCCACAGGTGTTCTTTACCCAGCAGGGACAATCTTGGATCGGGGACATCACCAATGCTCAATTGAGCGGAAGCCAGGGCCGCTATCGCCAAGAGTCTCCCCTGCCGGGGGTGCGCTTCATTGAGGCCCGGCAGTTGAGCAACGACAGCGTGCGGATAGAAATAGCCGGTGTGACCGCAGCTCCCCAAGGCTTGCTGGCTCGGCGCAGCCCGACGCAGTTGGTCTTCGACTTTGAGGGCCTACCCTCTGCTCCACCGGCCCCCCTAGCGGCGGTTCCCCCTCAACCCTCGTCCAACCCAGTAGCGCCCGGCCAACCGGCGTCACTAAACCGACCTCAGCCCGTGGCTC
Source organism: Thermostichus sp. MS-CIW-37 (assembly GCF_054060065.1). Taxonomy (NCBI): domain Bacteria; kingdom Bacillati; phylum Cyanobacteriota; class Cyanophyceae; order Thermostichales; family Thermostichaceae; genus Thermostichus; species Thermostichus sp. MS-CIW-37. Next base: position 65,273 of record NZ_JBSSCV010000015.1, read on the forward strand.
CTGTTCCTCAGCCCGCAGCTCCTGCCCCTGCCTCCCAACCGGTCGCTCAAAACCCTGCCCCTCCGCAGACAACTCAAGCGGCTCCTCCTGCACCTGCTGTTCCTGCTGCACCCGTGATTTCTCAGGTCCCCCCTGTGGGCCAGCTTAACCAACCTCAGCTGCCTTCGAGAGCTACTGATCCCAGTGCGTCTCCGTTTCAAGGTCGAGCAGTGGCTCCTCCGGCCGGAGATCTTGCTGTCGGCAATATTATTCCGGCTCCCCCTCCAGTTGACTTGGGTTCAAATGCCACAATTACCTTAACCCTCAAGGATGCCCCTGTGGGTGATGTGTTGAGTCTGCTGGTGCGTCGAGCTGGACTGAACGTAGTTCTCAATGACGTCCCTCCAGACCTGACGATTTCCTTAGATGTGGCTGATTCACCTCTACAAGAAACATTTAACTTTATTTTGCGCCTGAAGGAACTTCAAGCATCTCGTTCAGGGCAAACGGTTTTTATCGGCACTACACTCCCTGGAGTTGGCCAGAAGATCGTCAAGACGTACAGACTCAATCAACTGAGAATCGAAGAGACAGAGCAAACTTTCGATTTAACTGCTGTCGGTGCTGCAGGGGGAGGAGGAACAGTTGAAATCAATGCTAGGCAACTAAGTATTACTCCGAGTGAAATCAGAAATAGAATCCAGGGAATCTTGGAAGCATCAAACATTCCTTTAGATCAACAGTCGGCAATTCAGGCAGATCCAAGAACAAATTCGCTAACTATTGTTGCCACACCTACCCAACATGATGTAATTGCAGCATATCTTGCGCAAATTGACTTGAGAAGTCGACAGGTTTTAATTAGTGCTAGGTTTATTGAGATCAACCTAGATAATAATTCTAGTCTAGGAGTTGCACTGGGTAGTGCATCTGGCAACTTTGCTCTGGGGTCTGGAGATAACACTGTCTTCGGTGGAACTCCTCTTGACCAACCTGCAGGATCCTCAGTTCCTAATGTTGGTTCTGTTCCTGCTGCAGGGACTGGAGGCTCACTTGTGTTTAACACCTTGAATCGATTACAGCAATCTCTAGCAGCTCGTATAGATGCAGCCATTGCTTCAGGAACAGCTAAGATATTGGCCGATCCAAAAGTAGTAGTCGCGAATAACACTGGCGCAGCTATTGTGGTTGGCCAAGAAGTTATCACCAATAGGAGATTGCAAACAGATCCTGCGACTGGCACATCAACTGTCGTTTTTGAGAAAGGAAATGCGGGAGTCAATTTACTCATTCAGAATGTCAGGATCGATGATAACGGCTACATTACGCTGAACCTTATTCCACAGATCTCATCTATTGGCAGTCAAATTACACTTTCTGATGGCACTGTTATTAGTTTGCTCAATCAGCGTTCTGTCGGAACATTGCAAACCAGACTTAAAGATCGAGAAACACTATTTCTTGGAGGATTGATACAAGAGGAAGATCGAGTATCTGTTGATAAAGTCCCACTTCTTTCTGAAATTCCTTTACTTGGCTCCCTCTTCCGCAGACAAAACACAACAAATACTAGAAGTGAGGTTGTCGTCTTGATTACTCCAGTTATATTGGAAGATTAAGGCGAAATACAGAATTTCATCGTTTTCGGCCATCCACTTTTATGAGATGAATTGTGCATCAATGCTGAGTTCGAACTCTCGCTATCGACCTTGGGTCAGGCTGGGATCCTTGCTGCTTAGCTTCGGGCTGGCTTTGATTTTGGCATGGGCAAGAGTAGGCTGGACACAAACCCATCGCATTTCTCTATCGGTACAAGGGCAGAGTTATTCACAACTAGTGGAACAATCGCGTCCTCTGGTTTGGCGAGCTTTGGCGCAACAATTCCAAGCGCAACCGCAGCCGGAGCAGATCACCTTGGAGGTACTGGGACAAGCCGGGGATCGGCAAGCCCCTCTATTTACCGTGCGAATGCCTCGCAGCGTTTGGCAGCAAAACCCCTCCCCCGCTCAATTGGAGCAGCATACCATTTTCTATCCTGATGCGTTGGCTCTTTTACAGCCGCGAGCACCGGTGCAGCAAGCCCAGGTAGAATCTACTGCTCCCTTTGCAAATGGAATTACATTGGTCTCCAGCAATCCTTCCAATGGCCAAAGAGGGATCCCAATTGACCAAAATATCCATCTGCGTTTTGATCGACAGCTTCCAGCCGGAATAACAGGTCTAGCCTTCGGGATCCAGCCCCCTGTGGAGGTGGCCTTTGACATTCAGGGAAACGAGCTGATCTTTCAGCCTTTACAGCTACTCAGCTACAGCACAGATTACAGAATACTCTTGCCTGCAGCCAAAGAGCTGGATTTACAAAAGCCCATAGAATTGACTTTCCGCACCGAGCCTCAGTACAGTTACCAGCGAGATATTAAGCCCTTGCTAGAAGCCAGTTGTGTAGGTTGTCATCAGCAGGCCGGTCGGATGCGGCGCAGCCCTTTAGATAGTTATGCTGCGGTGATGCGTTATGTAACGCCGGGATCGGAAAATAGCGAGTTGCTCAAACCGCGTTGGTTAGCTCGTCATGCTGTCATCCAGCGAGCTGCAGGGATCCGTTTGAATGGGGGGGGAGTGGATGCCCTGAGTTTGTTGTCGCAGGGCAGGGAAGGAGCTGAACCTACGCCCAGGGTTCCTGTGAGTGATCCCCAGGGAGAGTCTCCCGGATCTTTTATCGGACGCAGTGGATCCCCAGAATTGGCCTATATTCGTCGCAACGGCACCGGCATGGATCGCCTAGGTCACTTGAGCGCTGATGAAATTCAAATCCTGCGTACCTGGATTATTCAGGATCAAGCGGCTGAGGCCCATAAGAGCTAGCCTGATGGGCTGGAGAGTCTTTACCAACAAAGATCCCTTGCTCGTTTGTTTACTTTAAGATTAGGAACCTACGAGATCAATTTGATGACAACCCCCACAGAGGATCGGCTAGACCGGATTGAGCGTGTTGTAGAAGTTTTGGTGAACCAGCAGAGGGAAGTGCTGGGGCGCGTCGATGGGTTGTCTCACCGGGTGGATAGCTTGACCGAGCAGGTGGATAACCTCACGGATCGAGTAGACAACCTGACTAACCGAGTAGATAGCCTGACCGACAGGGTGGATAACCTCTCCCAAAGTGTCAGCAAACTTTCCGCCGATGTCGATAAGTTGGGCTTCAAGTTCGACACTGCTCAATCGGTTGGGGAGCGGCTAGAGCGGCTGGCAACCAGCTTGATCGCAGGAGCCACGATTAGCATCATTGCCGGGGTTATCCTTGTGCTGCTCAGAGAGGGATCCCGTTAATTCTTTCCCGCCCCCTCGATGGAAAAAAATAGGGATCCCAGCCAATGGGATCCCTGGTTATCCTTCCTCTAGTGTTTCAGTCCTCAACACACCTTCCCTATGAGATGCTCTGATTCTAAGAGCCGACCCGTGAAAAAGTCGTGAAACTGACAGATGAGGCGGAAGGTTAAGCCTTGCTCAGGTGGCCTGGGATCCACCTCGGGCAACAAGCGCCAATTCCACCTGATTTTCTTGGGGCTGCCCCAGTTGCACCTCCACATCTCGGCCAAAGAAGCCTTGCATTTTTTTCTGGTAGCTTTCCTGCCATTGTTGGAAGGGAACCTTGGGGGAATCGAACAGAAGCACCAAGGTATACCGGCCATCTCGCAGCTCTTCTCTGTACCCTCTCACCTTGGGCAGATCTGCTTCCAGAGGGCCGCGCAGACCCAGAAACTCCAGGGCATCTTCCAGGTGGGCATTAGCCCCGTAGCTATATTTGGTGATATCGGCGCGGACTTGCTTTTGAATTTCCGTGGCCTGCTGGGCGCGGGCTTGGATCACCTCGAGAGAAGGGGCGGCCAGGGCAGGTACCGGCTTGAGTTCCACTACCTTCATGGTTATCCCTCCCAACAGCAAGGGGATCCCGGCAAACAGGCCGATGAGATTGAGGGTGGGATCGTTGTAGTGGGCAAAGCCCCAAGCCGTGGCGGCAGCCCCGGCCAGCAACACGAGAGTGCTCAGGGGGAAGGGCAGTTTTTCAAACATACAGGAGAGGAAGAAAGGCCACCTGAAAACCCAGGCTAGCAGGAAAAGCGCCAGCGGTGGACTTAGCCTCCATTGGGATGGATAATCACAAAATGCCCACCTGGTGTGTTGAGGAGTGGTCTGTGGTTCTGTCCAATCTGTCCAAAACCTCTCGTTGCTTGCGCTCGCTGGATCGCAAAGCCCAAGAGCGAGCACCTCTTTTTGAGGCCATCCGCCACTATTGCAGCTTGGATAAGGCTCCTTTTCACACGCCAGGCCACAAACAGGGACGTGGGATCCCTGCCGATCTGCAAGCCTTTCTGGGAGAGAACGTCTTCCGGGCGGATCTGACCGAGTTGCCAGAGGTGGACAACCTCCACGATCCCGATGGGGTGATCCGGGAGGCCCAGGAGCTGGCTGCAGCGGCCTACGGCGCCGATCGCAGTTGGTTTTTGGTCAACGGTTCCACCTGTGGCGTGGAAACACTGGTGATGGCCGTGTGCGATCCAGGCGACAAGATCTTGTTGCCGCGCAACTGCCACAAATCCGCCATTGCCGGGGTGATCCTCTCTGGGGCGGTGCCGGCCTATATCGAGCCGGATTTTGACCCGGAGCTGGGCATTGCCCACGGGATTACCCCAGCCGGTTTGGAGGGGGCCTTGGCGGAGCATCCCGATGCCAAAGGCGTTTTGGTAGTCAGCCCCACCTACTACGGGGTCTGCTGCGATGTGCAGGCTTTGGCCTCCATCGCCCATGCCCATGGCCTACCGCTATTGGTGGACGAGGCCCACGGGCCCCATTTTGGGTTTCATTCGGAATTGCCCATTTCGGCCTTGGAAGCCGGAGCCGATCTGGTGGTGCAGTCCACCCACAAGGTGATCTCCGGCATGACGCAAGCCTCGCTGCTCCACCTGCAGGGATCCCGTATCGACCCCAACCGGGTGTGCAACATTCTGCAACTGCTGCAATCGACCAGTCCCAGCTATGTGCTGATGATGTCGCTGGATGTGGCACGGCGGCAGATGGCACTGGAGGGAGAAGCCCTGCTGGGCCAAGCCTTGGCTTTGGCAGATCAAGCCCGCGCCCGTCTCAACCGCATCCCCGGCTTGCGCTGTTTTGGCCCAGAGCGTATCGGCTCCACCCCTGGTTTTTTCGATTTCGACCGCACCCGCCTCACGGTAACGGTGACAGAGCTGGGGTTGTTCGGCTTCGACGCTCACGACTGGGTTAACGATCACTTCCACGTGCAGCCAGAGATGTCCACCCTGCACAATGTGGTCTTCATTGTCAGCATCGGCAATACCCAGCGAGACATTGACCGCCTGGTGGAAAGTTTCGCCGCCCTGTCGCAACATTTTCAGGGATCCCGCCCATCCAGAGCGGCAATGGAAAAAATGCAGCGGCTGGCACAACTGCCCCGTCCTTGCTTGCCACCACAACGGCTATCACCCCGGGAGGCTTTTTTTGCTCCCATTCAGCGGGTGCCTTTCCAAGAAGCAGTGGGCCATATCTGCGCCGAAATCATCTCCCCCTATCCACCTGGGATCCCGATTTTGGTGCCGGGAGAAGAGGTGACCCAAGAGGCGGTGGACTATCTGCTGTTGGTGCATGAGGCAGGAGGCTTTATCAACGGCCCAGAGGATGTGCGCCTACAAACCCTGAAGGTGGTCAAAGCAACGGCCTAGTCCTCTCCAGCAGGTTTATGGACGGGTTTTTGCCGTTTGCGCCGGGGGGAGCAGCGGCAGGGAGTTTGCCGGAGTGCCAGAACGACGGGCTACCTTCACCCGATCCACCCGTGGCCCCTCCATGCGCACCACCTGAAACTCCATGTCTTGGTAGGTGAACTTTTCCCCAGCACGCGGGATCTTCTGCATGTGGTAAATCAGAAAGCCCCCCAGCGTCTGGTAATCCTCGTGCAGGGGCAGGTTGAGGCCACAGCGCTCGTTGATCTCTTCAATATCTAGCTGAGCCTGAATGAGCAGGGTATTTTCGTCGAGTTCTTGAATGTCCGGCTCCTTGGTGTTGGGATCCGGGCCATCGGAGAGCTTGCCGACAATCTCCTCCACCAAGTCTTGAATGGTGATCAGGCCCGCCGTGCCGCCAAACTCATCCACCACCACCACCATCGGCCAGTGGTGCTGCCTCATTTCGGGCAACAGTTCGGCAATCGGCTTGTTCTCCGGCTCAAAGTGGGCCTCGCGGATGAAGTTGGTGATGGGGCTGTGGAGGTCGATGGATCCCTTGGCCAGCTCCCCAATGACTTCCTTGACGTGGATCAGCCCGCGGATGTCATCCAAAGACTCGCCGTAGACCGGGTAACGGGAGTGCCCCGATTCCGCCACCTCGGCCAGCACCTCTTGCACCGTTGCAGTTTCTGGCACCGCGTCGATGCTGGTACGCGGGATCATCACCTCGCTGGCCACCGTCTCGCCGAACTCGAAGATGTTGCTCAACAGCTCTCGCTCTTCCGCCTCAATGTTGCCCGACTCCACCGACGAGGCGATCAGCAGTTGCAACTCCTCCACCGTCATGGTGCTGTAAAAGGAGCTGGCCTCCGGAATCTGGACTCCCAAAAGCCGCAGCACACACCGAGAGGAAAAGCGGGGCAGCTCTACAAAAGGTCTTAGGATACGGCTGACCAAACGATTGAGCCAGGCCAGTTGCAGCGCAATCGGCTCGGAATAGAGGATGGCCAGAGTCTTGGGGATCAGCTCCCCTACCACGATCTGAAAATAGGTGAGCAGCGAAAACACCACTACCACCGCCACCCCCTGCATAAGGGCCGGATCCACACTCTGAAACCAGTCCAAGCGGCTCAAGGCCAAAAACAGCGTGGGCGAAACTTGGGTGGCTCCAATCCAGCCCAGCAATACACTGGCCAGAGTAATGCCCAACTGTGTGGTGGAGAGGGCATATTCCAGTTGTTCCTGGGCTTTTTGCACAATTGCCGCCTGGCGGTTTCCCTCGCTCGCCAACTGCACCATGCGGGAGCGCCGCGCCGATACCAAGGAAAACTCGACTGCGACAAAGAAAGCGTTGATGACCAGAAGACCGATGACCCAAAGGAGACTAAGCGACGCATCTCCCCACGAAAGCTCAGTGTTGGGGAAAGTAGCCGCCGAGGCTAAAGGGGGGTCGTCCATCAGGGGGAGCAGCAAGACGGATAGACAGCATTCTAGCTCAGCCTGACCCCACCACCTGTCCCTAGCCAGCTGTCGAACCGGCTTCAGCCATCAGGCAGCTACCGTGTAGACGCTTTCCCCATGCCCAAAAGGAAAGGGATCCCTGACCTTTGCACAACCCAGCTTTCGCAGTTCTCAAGGTCGCTACTTTTTCATCAAGCAGTAGCAGCTACAGCCTTTTCCGGCAACGCTCACCCCCGCCTATGCAGGGGGCATCTCCTGAGTGCTAGTCGTCGATATCGACAATATTGCCGGTAGTGGCGTCGATCTTAACTTCAATATCGTTGGTAAATTTCACCAATTTTCGGGCTGGAGGCCCGCACCATAGCCGCAGGCTTGGTGCCGGGAGGAAAGCCCGCCTCCATATAAGTGTACTGGGGCAAAGTCTGGATGAG